>NZ_SMKB01000079.1:0-29286 GCF_004348575.1 Actinomadura sp. 7K534 | reverse complement strand
CCCGTTCGCCGCTCGAGTACCCCCGAAGGGGCCTTTCCGCTCGACTTGCATGTGTTAAGCACGCCGCCAGCGTTCGTCCTGAGCCAGGATCAAACTCTCCATTAAGGTCCAAACGACCAACCCAGGGGGCGAACCCCAGACCGGCCAAACCTCGGAAACAATCCCAGCAAACAACCCCTCAACAGAGAGGTTCTTGCCTCAAAGAAATCCCCACCACCCACGCAAAGCGAGGGCGGCCACGGGGCGACCCGACCAGAACAAATCCAGTCGAGCCGATAAAGGCACTGGCTTTTAACACGCTGTTGAGTTCTCAAGAAACGGACACCCACCGCGCCGAACCCCGCTCCCGCGGACCCCGGCTCCGGGGCAACCCTTCTAACTTACCTGGTTCCCCACGCCTGTCAAGCCAATCAACCAAGATCTTTTTGACGGACGGACGGTTCACCATCCCCCACGCGACAACCAACCCACAGGCCAGAAGACCTGAAGAAGATCGTTTCGTAAGAGATGCCCTACGGGCCGGCCACCGCTCGGTGTCCAGCATCCCGTCTCGGGCTGTTCAGTCATCGTACATCAGTCCGAGCGCAACTCGGACCGTTTCCGTTAGCTGAGCGTTCCCCGGGGCCGGCCGCTCGCTGGCGTCCCGCATCCCCTTGGGGCAGCACTGACGTTAGGGTCCCCGATCGGCATCGTCAAATCGCGACACACGTCCACCGGCGCATCTTGTCGCCCGGGCACACCACTCGTCTCGCTGACCTCGACGTTCACGTACTACGTGGGTCGGGTCACAGTGGGGTACCGTGCGCAGACCGCATGTCCCGCGGAGTCCGGCGTACTGGCTGGGGATGCGTCCCCGACAGGGCGGCCGGCCGAGGTCAGGAGGAACGCCTCGTGAGTGTGTCCGTCGCCATCCGCGCTTCGGCGGAACGTCTGGTGGTCGCCGCGACTATGGGGCCCACGGTCCATGACGTGCACGCGTGGCGGTTCAAGGTTGTGCCCGGGCTTATCGAGGTGCATGCCGATCCGGAGAGGCTCCGGCCGAAGGGCGACCCTGCGGGGCGCAGCCTGTACCTGAGCAGCGGGGCGGCGCTCGTCAACCTGCGGCTGGCGGCCGCCCAGCTCGGCCACGAGACGGTTGTGCGGCTCCTGCCGGACGCCCGGCGTCCATCGGTTCTCGCGTCGGTGCGGCTCGCGGGACGTCACCGGATCACCCGTGAGGAGCGCCTGCTCTACGCCGCCACGCTCAAGCCGTTCACCGCGGAGCGTCCGGCGGTCGGCGTCCGGCCGCCCGCTCCCCTCGTCAACGAGTTGGGCGAAGCGGCGAGGCTGGAGGGTGCTGCGCTTCATCCGCTGCCCGACACTCAGGACGCGACCGCCCAGCGGGCAGTGCTGACCTCCTTTGGCCACTCCCCCGTCGAGTTGATACGTGCAGGGCAGGCCCTGCAGCGTCTCCTGCTGAGTGCCACGGTGCGAGCGGTCTCGGCTTCGTTCAGGGTCGGTGTCCCCGTCCCTGGTGTAGAGGCCATGACGCGACCGGGCGAAGTGCCGCAGGTTCTCATCGAGCTCACACAGCACGCGGACGCCAGGCGGCTACTCAAGCCGCCGGTAGCCCGACAGCACGAAGGACAGGGGAACTGGCAGCGGGTCGGGGACGCGCGCTAGCCGCTCAGCGAGCAGATCCGTCGCCACGTGATGCGCGCTGGGCCCCATGCCCACAAGGGTGGTGACCTCTCCGTGGGACAGGTCGGCCTGGGTGTCGATCTCCCGGCGCGAGTCCAGCTTGAAGTAGCCGGCCAGCGCAGCGTCGGTGCGTTCGGTCTTGCGTTCGTCGATGGTGAGGAGGCCGAGCGCCTCCACGAGCGGGCCGAGGTGCCGGGGCGACGGCGTCACGGTGAACAGCAGCCCGTCGTCGCGGAGCACCCGGTGGAACTCGGCGGCGTTGCGGGGCGCGAAGACGTTCACGACGGTGTCCGCGGCTCTGTCGCGCAGCGGGAGCGGGCGCCACAGGTCCGCGACGACCGCTCCGGCGCGCGGATGGGCCTTGGCCGCCCTGCGCGCCGCGTGCTTGGAGATGTCCAGGGCGAGCCCGGTCACGTCCGGCGATCGGTCGAGGATCCGGCCGAGGTAGTACCCCGTGCCCGCTCCGGCGTCGAGGACGAAGGACGGACCGGCACGTGAGACGTCCCAGGCGAGACGGTCCGCGAGTCCTGCGAAGTGGCCGGCGCGGAGGAAGTCGTCTCGTGCGCGCACCATCTCGGGGGTATCGGCCGTGCCCGGACGGGCGTTGCCCGGCAGCAGGTTCGCGTACCCCTGTCGCGCGATGTCGAAGGCATGGCCGGCGGGGCAGTGGAGTCCGCGGTCGACCAGGTCGAGGTCCGATCCGCACACGGGGCACACCAGGCGGCGGACGACATCGGCGAGCATTACTCCATCATCGGCCATGGGGCGTACGCGGCGGGCGGCACCCGTCCGCTTCTTTGCCGACGCGCCACCGCTGCTTCGCCCTCACGTCCGGGGCCCGCCACCTGGACGACGGCGTCCTCCTGGGAACGGCGCAAGTACGCGCCGGCCGCTCAGGCCTCCGCGCGGCGGCGGACGTCTTCCATGTCGAGGCCGCGTACCTGCTCGATCACGTTCTCCAGCACCGACTCGGGCACGGCGCCCGGCTCGGCGAAGACGATCATGCCGTCGCGGATCGCCATGAGCGTCGGGATGGACCTGATCCCGAACCGCTGGGCCAGGTCCGGCTCGGCGTCGGTGTCGACCTTGGCGAAGACGATGTCGTCGTGCTTGTCCGCCGACCTCTCGTACACGGGCGCGAACCTCTTGCACGGGCCGCACCAGTCCGCCCAGAAGTCGACCATGACGATCCCGTCGCCTTGAGCGACCTCGTCGAAGTTCTCAGCGGTCAGTGTGACCGTCGCCATGTCGGTTTCTCCTCAGTACGGGTATCAGGTCGTAGAGCGGCTGACAGCCTCGCAGTATTCCCCACCCGGGAATCACAGAGCGGTAATTAGCGTTGTCCCCCTAGGGAGATCGCACCGGAGAAGGGTCAGGATGGCTGCAACCCGTACCAAGGGCGACAGGGTCGACGCTACCGACAAGGATCTGGTCGGAGCGTATCTCGACCGGATCGGCCGTACTCCCCTGCTCGACGCGCAGGAGGAGGTCGATCTGGCGAAGGCGATCGAAGGGGGCCTGTACGCCGAACAGCTGCTCGCGCGGGGGAAGGCGCCGGAGGGCGCGACCCGCGAGGAGCTGGAGGAGCTGGCCGCGGCGGGGCTGCGCGCCAAGCAGCGCTTCGTCGAGGCCAATCTGCGCCTCGTGGTTTCGATCGCCCGCAAGTACCCGACCGACTCGTTGCCCCTCATCGACCTCATTCAGGAGGGGAACCTGGGCCTGATGCGAGCGGTGGAGAAGTTCGACTACCGCCGCGGCTTCAAGTTCTCCACATATGCGACGTGGTGGATCAGGCAGGCGATCGGCCGCGGGCTGAGCCACACCGCCCGCACGATCCGGCTGCCCGTCCACGTCGAGGAGGAGCTTTCGCGGCTGCGCCGCGCGGAGCGCCAGCTCGGCCGCGAGCTCGGCCGGGAGCCGACCCGCGAGGAGCTCGCCGACACGCTGGGCGCCGAGGCCGAGCACGTGGACGAGCTGCTGCGCTGGCGGCGCGATCCGGCGAGCCTGGACGCGACCGTCGACGACGCGGGCGAGACGCCGATGGGCGACCTGCTGGAGGATCCGGACGCCGTGACGCCGGAGGCCGAGATCCTCGCGCTGGACGACATCGAGGGCCTGGCGCGGCTGCTGGACCGGTTGCCGGAGCGGGAGTCCGCGATCGTGCGGGCGCGGTTCGGCATGGAGAGCGGCCAGCCGCTGTCATACGCGCAGATCGGCGCCCGGTACGGCCTGAGCCACAACCGGGTGCGGCAGATCACCGACCGGTCGCTGCGGCGGCTGCGGCAGATGGCCGGGGAGACCGAGCTGAGCGGGCGCCGGACGCTGCCGGGCGGGCCGGGTACCGGACGGGAGCCGGTACGCGCCACCGCCGGGAGCCGCGCCGCCTGAGACAGGCCCGCAGCCCCTCCGCTCCGTGATCGACGAAAGGGCGGCCCCGCCACCGGGGCCGCCCTTTCGGGTTAGCGCAACGCTGCGTCATCCTGGCCGGCCGAGGTGCCATAGCCTTTTCGTGTGACTAACTCCGCCATCGAAAAGCTCGACGCCTGGCGCTCGTTCCCCGCCCTCCAGCAGCCCGACTGGGACGACCCGGACGAGGTCCGGGCGGTCACCTCCGAACTCGCCGCGCAGCCTCCGCTCGTCTTCGCCGGCGAGTGCGACCAGTTGAAGGCCCAGCTCGCGGACGTCGCGGCCGGCAAGGCGTTCGTCCTGCAGGGCGGCGACTGCGCCGAGACGTTCGACGGGTCGAACGCGGACGCGGTGAAGAACAAGCTGAAGACCCTGCTGCAGATGGCGGTCGTGCTCACCTACGCCGCCAGCGTGCCGGTCGTGAAGATCGGCCGGATGGCGGGCCAGTTCGCCAAGCCCCGCTCGAAGCCCGTCGAGGTGCGCGGCGGCGTGGAGCTGCCCGCGTACCGGGGCGACGCGGTCAACGGCTTCGCCTTCGACGCCGCGTCCCGCCGCAACGACCCGAGGCGGCTGCTGAAGGCGTACCACTGCTCGGCGGTGACGCTGAACCTGTGCCGGGCGTTCACCCGAGGCGGGTACGCCGACCTCCGGCAGGTGCACGCCTGGAACCAGGACTTCGTCGCGCGGAGCCCGGCGGGCCGCCGCTACGAGCAGCTCGCGGGCGAGATCGACCGGGCGCTGACGTTCATGAAGGCGTGCGGGGCGAACCCGGACGAGTTCCACGGGGTGGAGTTCTACTCCAGCCACGAGGCGCTGCTGCTGGAGTACGAGCGCGCCCTGACCCGCACCGACCACCTCAGCGGCCTGCCCTACGACGTGTCGGCGCACTTCCTGTGGATCGGGGAGCGCACCCGCCAGCTGGACGGCGCGCACGTGGAGTTCCTCCGGCACATCCACAACCCCATCGGGGTGAAGCTCGGCCCCGCCACGTCCCCGGACGACGCCCTGGCGCTGATCGAGCGCCTCAACCCGGAGGGCGAGGCGGGCCGGCTGACCTTCATCACGCGGATGGGCGCGGGCCGGATCCGGGACGCGCTGCCGCCGCTGATCGAGAAGGTGCACCAGAGCGGCGCGCCCGTCGCGTGGATCTGCGACCCCATGCACGGCAACACCTTCGAGGCGCCGAGCGGGCACAAGACCCGCCGGCTGGACGACGTCCTGGACGAGGTGGCCGGGTTCTTCGAGGTTCACCAGGCGCTGGGAACGCACCCGGGCGGCATCCACATCGAGTTCACCGGCGACGACGTCACCGAGTGCGTGGGCGGTGCGCACGGGCTCGCGGAGGCCGATCTGCACCAGCGGTACGAGACGGCGTGCGACCCGCGGCTCAACCGCGGCCAGTCGCTGGACCTGGCCTTCATGGTGGCCGAGCTGTACCGCAAGTCCGCCTGAGGGCCCGCCCCGCCGCGGTGCTCCCGCGACATGCAGCGCGCCGCCGACCGGAAGGTCGGCGGCGCGCTTCTTGTCGATACGTGTTCAGGACGTTCTGCGGGGACGTGTCAGATGTCCACCTCGGCCCAGACGACCTTTCCGCCGGTCACGGGGTCGGCGCCCCAGGAGTTGGCGAAGCGGTCGACGATGAACAGGCCGCGGTGCGACTCGTCCAGCGGCCCCGGCACGGTCAGCCGCGGCAGCTGGGCGGCCCGGTCGCGGACCTCGACGCGGACGCGGCCGTCGTCGCGCAGCAGCCGCAGCTCCAGCGCCGTCCCCGCGTGCCGGACCGCGTTGGCGACCAGCTCGGCGACGATGGCCGTGACGAGCTCCTCGCGGTCCATCAGCGCCCAGGTGCGCATGGTGCGCGCGGCGAGGCGCCGAGCGTACTCGACGGCCTCGGTCTGCGGCGCCGCGCGCAGTGTGGTCTCCGTCATCGGATCGGTCACTCCGCCGGCTCGCGGTTCTTCATCGTCTCTCCTCACCGCCCATCCGCCGGAGCCTCCTCCGCCGTGTCCTCGATGAGAAAACGGTCGAGGCCGGTCGTCTTCAGCACGTTCTCCACCCGGCCGTAGGCACCGGTCACGGTGAGCGTGGCGTTCTGCGCGCGGGCGTGCTTGTACGCCCGGACGAGAACGTTGAGACCGGAGGAGTCGCAGAAGTCGACGGCAGCGAGGTCGACGACGACCGCGCGCTCGCCCGCGTCCACGAGCTCGGTCAACCGGGACCGCAGCTCATCGGAGGAGTGCAGGTCGATGGAGCCGCGCGCGGCGATCGTCGCGCGGCCTTCCTGTCGTGTCGTGTGCAAGGCAAGCCCCACGCCACCCCACCTTACCGATTGTTGGTCTCCATCATGACGCCCGCAGAACGATGAGGGCAATGTCGTCGTTCGACGGCTCCGGGCCGAAGTCGCGTACGGCGCGCTGGATGCGCGCGGCGACCGCTCCCGCGCTCAGCCCCGCGCAGTCGGCGAGCAGATTCTCCAGTCCGTGGCCGTCGCCGAGGAGCCGGCCGCCGGAGCGCCGCTCGGTGACGCCGTCGGTGACGCAGAGCAGGACCTCTCCGCGGCGCAACTGGACCGTGTCGGTGTGGAATTCCACGCCGTCGAACACGCCGAGCAGCGGCTGCGGCGAGGCCGCCTCGCGCACCTTGCCGTCGGGGGCGAGCAGCAGCGGCGGCGGGTGTCCCGCGCTCGTCAGCCTGATCGTCACGCCGTCGCTGCGGCGCCGCGCCGCGATCTCGCCGTGCAGGAGGGTGAGCAGCCGCCCGCGCTCGCCCTCGCCGAGGATGAGCCGGTTGAGGCGGTTCAGCACGGCGGGGACGGACATGTCCTCGGCGGCGAGGATGCGCAGCGCGTGCCGGGCGAGGCCGGTGACGGCGGCGGCCTCGGGGCCGGTGCCGCACACGTCGCCGATGGCGAACCGCCAGGCGGTCGCGGCGCCGCCGGGGCGCCGCCCGCCCTCGAAGACGTCGTAGAAGTCGCCGCCGACCTCGCTGCCCTCGCCCGCGGGCTCGTAGACGACCGCGACCTCCAGGCCGGGGATCTCGGGGATGCCGGGCGGCAGGAGGCTGCGCTGCAGGGCGCTGCTCATGGCGGTCTGCGCGGAGAACAGCCGCGCGTTGTCGACGGCGAGGGCGGCGCGGCGGCTGAGCTCCTCGGCCAGCTCGATCGCGCTGCGCGGGAAGCGGTCGTCGGCCGGGCGGCCGATGACGATGGTGCCGATGCGCCGGCCGCGGGCGATCAGCGGGAACGCGTAGACCTGGTCGGCGGCGGTGTCGCCGACGGCGGCCCGGATCTCCCGCGGGGCGGTGGCGAGCCCGTTCCAGGGCCCGGGGACGTCCATCGGCGGGGCGGCCCCCGCGTGCTCGAGCAGCTCGCGGAGCCCGTCGGCGCGGGTCTCGTCGGCGTGCCACACGTAGGCGAGCCGGTCGGGTTCGGACTCGCCGACGGTGTAGACGGCGCACCAGGTGGCCAGCCGCGGGACGACGAGCTGGGCGACCAGCGCCATCGTGCGCTCCTGGTCGAGGGTCCCGGCGAGGAGGTCGCTGGCCTCGGCGACGAAGCTGAGCCAGCCCCGCCAGGACCGTTCCAACTCGCCCACCCTGGCCTTCTCCAGGGAGAGCGACATCTCGTCGGCGAGCCGGCCGAGCCGGACGCCGTCGGCCTCGGCGAACCGGCCGGAGACGGATGAGACGGCCACCAGCAGCCCGGTGAGGCGTCCCTGGGACTCCAGCGGCGCCGCGGCCAGCGACCGGGCCTGCAGGGCCGCGGCGGTCGGATCGGAGGCGTCGCTGGCCACCCAGGCGGAGCCGGCGCGGGCGGCGGGGCCGAGTCCGGCCACCGACAGCTCGCCGAGGGACACGTCGGTGGCGGTCCCGGCGGACGCCCCCATGATCAGGCGGCCGTCGCGCTCGGTCAGCAGCACGGCCGCGCCCTCGGCGCCGAGGACCTCCCGGACGCCGGCGACGCCGTCCTCCATGGACTCCACGGCCGTGGGCGAGCGGAGCAGCCGGTCGCCGGCTGCGGGGAGGTCGCCCACGCCGTCGCCGATGCGCTTGTCCCGGGCGTGGCCGGCGTCGGCGCTCTCGCGGCCCGCCTCGCCCATGCCGTCGCGGACGGTGCGCTCACGCCCGGCCTTGCGGTCGCGGGAGGGCTTGCCGGAGGGTGCGGCCCCGGTGGCCTCTCCGGCCGGGGACGCCGTTACGGCGCCGTCCGTGGCGCCGGGCCGTGGCAGCCGGAACCAGACGCCCTTGGTGCGGCGGTCGTAGGAGACGCCCCAGGACGCCGCGAGCCGGGCGATCGACGGCAGGCCGCGCCCGCTGGTCGCCGTGACGCCCGGCATGTCGATGCCGCGGGTGGGGTGGCGGTCGCGGACCTCGATCTTGATCTCCCCGGCCTCCAGCCGGCAGGAGACCTCGAAGGACGTGCCGGCGTAGGCGATCGCGTTGGTGGCGAGCTCGCTGGTGGCGAGGACGGCGTCGTCCGCGACCTCGTCCATGCCCCAGTCGGCCAGCACCTTCCGGACGAACCGGCGCGCGTCCGCCACCGCCGGGGCGGCGGACGGGAAGGTCGCCGACGCCGTCTGCCGATCCAACTGCCGTCCCTCGTTCGATGAGTCACTACCGAGCCCGGCCATCGTGACAGACCGGTGGGCCGCCCGGCCACGAGGCCCGTGTGCCGGAGGTTAGGCCGTAGGTCCGGCCTGGGGGTTCCGGCCTCGGGGTGCGGCCTCGATGCGACACGACAGACCGTAACACGAAGACTACAAGCCAAGATGCACGGTCATTGCCTTCCGTTCACCTCCGTGGCGTGGAGGGCGTCCCAGCTCCGTACGGCGACGTAGAGTACAGGGTGCGGCCAGGAGGGGTCCTGTGGAAGGGCCCGTGCCATCTGGCTAGCCGGTATCCGGATACCCCGACAGTCGCGGGCCAGGAGGATGAAGAGCATGCCGCGTACCGCGTCCCGTGCCCGCCCCGGCGGCGGGTACCGCGACACCGCCCCCCGCTACAGCGACGCCGACCTCGAACCGCTTCTCCGGGCGCTCGTCGCCGTCCGGGACGGCAAGGCGAGGTCAGAGCTGAACGTCCCGGGCGAGGGTGCCGTGGCGGAGGCCGCAGCGATCCTGGAGGAGATCCGGCAGAACGGCCACGAGCTGGCGTCGGGGCTGCACCGCGTCCGCCGGGAGATCGGCCGCGAGGGCCATCTGCGGGGGCGGCTGACGCCTGGGGCCCTGCGGGGCACGTGGGCGGTCGCCGTGGAGGACGCGAACGCGATCATCGACAAGCTGACCGACCTGGCCACGGGGATGAGCCAGGTGGTGGAGGCGGTGGCCGCGGGCGACCTGAGCCAGCGGGTCGAGCTGCGGGTGCGCGGCAGGCCCATGCGCGGGGAGCTGCTGCGCATGGCCAAGTCGGTCAACGGCATGGTGGAGCTGCTCGACCAGTTCACCTGGGAGGTCACCCAGTTCGCCCGCGAGGTGGGCACGGAGGGGCGCCTCGGCGGGCAGGCCCCGGCGCGCGGGATGACGGGCCGGTGGCGCGACGTGACGGCCTCGGTGAACGTGATGGCGGCGCGGCTGACGTCCCAGGTCCGCGACATCGCGGAGGTCACCACCGCCGTCGCCGAGGGCGACCTGACCAGGAAGGTCACGGTCGAGGCGACCGGTGAGCTGCAGGAGCTGAAGCTCACCGTGAACACGATGGTCGACCAGCTGTCGGCGTTCGCCGACGAGGTCACGCGCGTCGCCCGCGAGGTCGGCACCGAGGGCCAGCTGGGCGGCCAGGCGAACGTGCCCGGGGTCAGCGGCGTCTGGAAGAACCTCACCGACAACGTCAACGCGATGGCGAACAACCTGACCTACCAGGTGCGCAACATCGCACAGGTCACCACCGCCGTCGCCGAAGGCGACCTCGGAAAAAAGATCACGGTCGACGCCCAAGGCGAGATCCTCCAGCTCAAGGACACCGTCAACACCATGGTCGACACGCTGTCGGCCTTCGCGGACGAGGTCACGCGCGTGGCCCGCGAGGTCGGCACCGAGGGGCGCCTCGGCGGCCAGGCGAACGTCCCGGGTGTGAGCGGCGTGTGGAAGGACCTGACCAACAACGTCAACGGCATGGCGTCCAACCTCACCTACCAGGTGCGCAACATCGCACAGGTCACCACCGCCGTCGCCGAAGGCGACCTCGGCAAGAAGATCACGGTCGACGCCCAGGGCGAAATCCTCCAGCTCAAGGACACCGTGAACGCGATGGTGGACACGCTGTCGTCGTTCGCGTCCGAGGTGACCCGGGTCGCCCGCGAGGTCGGCACCGAGGGCCGGCTCGGCGGCCAGGCACGCGTGCCCGGGGTCAGCGGGGTCTGGAAGGACCTGACCGACAACGTCAACTCGATGGCGAACAACCTGACCACGCAGGTCCGCGGGATCGCGCAGGTCACCACGGCGGTCGCGCAGGGCGACCTGACCCGCAAGATCGAGGTCGACGCGCAGGGCGAGATCCTGCAGCTGAAGGACACCCTGAACACCATGGTCGACACGCTGTCGGCCTTCGCGGACGAGGTCAGCCGCGTGGCCCGCGAGGTCGGCACCGAGGGGCGCCTCGGCGGCCAGGCCCGCGTGCCCGGCGCGGGCGGCATGTGGAAGGACCTGACCGACAACGTCAACGGGATGGCGTCCAACCTCACCTACCAGGTCCGCAACATCGCGCAGGTGGCGACGGCGGTCGCGCACGGCGACCTGACGCGGCGCATCGACGTCGACGCGCAGGGCGAGATCCTGGAGCTGAAGACCACGCTGAACACGATGGTGGACACGCTGTCGTCGTTCGCGTCCGAGGTGACCCGGGTCGCCCGCGAGGTCGGCAGCGAGGGGCGCCTCGGCGGGCAGGCCGAGGTCGAGGGCGTGTCGGGCACCTGGAAGCGGCTGACCGAGAGCGTCAACGAGCTAGCCGGCAACCTGACCACCCAGGTCCGCGCGATCGGCGAGGTCGCCAGCGCGGTCGCCACCGGCGACCTGACGCGGACGATCACCGTGGAGGCGCGCGGCGAGGTCGCGGAGCTGAGCGACAACGTCAACCTGATGGTCGCGACGCTGCGCGAGACGACCCGCGCCAACGAGGAGCAGGACTGGCTCAAGACCAACCTGGCGCGGATCGGCGGGCTCATGCAGGGCCACCGCGACCTCATGCAGGTCGCCGAGCTGATCATGCGGGAGCTGACGCCGACGGCGAGCGCCCAGTACGGCGCGTTCTACCTCGCGGAGAACATCGGCGACGAGACCGAACTGGTGATGATCGCCGGCTACGGGACGCGGCGCGGGCGGGTCGGCAACGTCCGGTTCGCGCTGGGCGAGGGCCTGGTCGGGCAGGCGGCGCAGGAGCGCCGGCCGCTGCTGATCGCCGACGCCCCCGCCGAGTACGTCAAGATCGGCTCGGGGCTGGGCGAGGCGTCCCCGGTCAACATCATCGTGCTGCCGATCGTGTTCGAGGACACCGTGCTCGGCGCGATCGAGCTGGCGTCGTTCGGCCGGTTCACCGACGTCCACCTGGCGTTCTTCAGCCAGCTGATCGAGACGATCGGGGTCACGCTGAACGCGATCAGCGCCAACACCCGCACCGAGGCACTGCTCAGCGAGTCGCAGCGGCTCGCGCAGGAGCTGCAGGAGCGCTCGGACGAGCTGCAACGCCAGCAGGGCGAGCTGCGGCACTCCAACACCGAGCTGGAGGAGAAGGCGGCGCTGCTGGCCCAGCAGAACCGCGCGATCGAGATCCAGAACTTCCAGATCGAGCAGGCCAGGCGGACGCTGGAGGAGCGCGCCGAGCAGCTGGCGATCTCCTCGCGCTACAAGTCGGAGTTCCTGGCGAACATGTCGCACGAGCTGCGCACGCCGCTGAACAGCCTGCTCGTGCTGGCCAAGCTGCTGTCGGAGAACCAGGACGGCAACCTCACCGGCAAGCAGGTGGAGTTCGCGCAGACGATCCACGACTCGGGCACCGACCTGCTGGAGCTGATCAACGACATACTCGACCTGGCCAAGGTCGAGGCGGGGAAGATGGAGGCCAACCCGCAGCAGCTGACGGTGTCGGCGCTGGTCGACTACGTGGACGCGACGTTCCGCCCGCTGTCGGTCGACAAGGGCCTGCAGTTCGGCGTGGAGGTCGCGCCGGACGTCCCGACCACCCTGAACACCGACGAGCAGCGGCTGCAGCAGGTGCTCCGGAACCTGCTGTCCAACGCGGTGAAGTTCACCGCCGAGGGCGAGGTGCGGCTGCTGATCGAGCGGGCCGGCGACATCGACTTCACGCTGCCCGCGCTGTGGAACACCCCGGACGTCATCGCGTTCCGGGTGATCGACACCGGCATCGGGGTCAGCAACGACAAGCTGCAGGAGATCTTCGAGCCGTTCCAGCAGGCGGACGGGACGACGAGCCGCCGCTACGGCGGCACCGGCCTCGGGCTGTCGATCAGCCGCAACATCGCGCGGCTGCTGGGCGGGGAGATCCACGCCGAGAGCCAGCCGGGCCGCGGCAGCGTGTTCACGCTGTACCTGCCAGCCCGGTACAGCGAGCGCGACGGGCGGCGCCGCTCGGCGCCGGCGAGCGACGCGGCCGGCGCGGCGGAGGACGCGCCGGGCCTCGCGCCGGGCGACCGGTCCGCGGACGCCGCGCTGCCGGCGGCGCAGTCCGGTGCCGGGCACGGCCCGGCCGGGGAGAACGGGCTGCCGGGCGAGCAGCACCCGCCCGGCGGAGAACGGGCCGGTGAGGGGAGCCCCCCGGTGTCCGGGCTGCTGGAGGGGCCGCCCGCGGACTACCTCGACACCGTCCTGTCCGGCCGCAAGGTGCTGATCGTCGACGACGACGTCCGGAACGTGTTCGCCCTCACCAGCGTCCTGGAGGGCTACGGGATGGACGTCCTCTACGCCGAGGACGGGCAGGCCGGCATCGACGTCCTGCACCGCAACCCGGACGTGGCGATCGTGCTGATGGACGTCATGATGCCGGGCCTGGACGGCTACGCCACCACGGCCGCGATCCGGGAGATGCCGCAGTTCGCCGAGCTGCCCATTATCGTGATCACAGCGAAGGTGATGAAGGGCGACCGGGAGAAGACCCTGGAGTCGGGCGCTTCGGACTATGTGCCCAAGCCCGTGGACGTCGACCATCTCCTTGACGTCATGCGGAACTGGCTGCAACCCTCCATCGTCCACTGAGGAGAGGAGGGCCTGGGCGGTGAACATGCTTCATCCGGCCAGCCGGGCGAGGCCGTGACCCGGCGCGTGCCCCGCGGGATGAAGAGTGTTCAGTAAGGTCGCCGTGGGCGCTGACGCGGCGCGGCGATCGCGGGGACCGGAATCGGAGAGACGCGCGTGGACGACAAGGCGAAGATCCTGCTCGTGGACGACCGCGAGGAGAATCTGATCGCGCTGGAGGCCATCCTGAGCTCGCTGGACCAGGACCTGGTCCGGGCGCGCTCCGGCGAGGAGGCGCTCAAGGCGCTACTCACCGACGAGTACGCGGTCATCCTGCTCGACGTCGTCATGCCCGGGATGGACGGGTTCGAGACCGCCCGGGACATCAAGCGCCGCAAGAAGACCCGCGACCTGCCGATCATCTTCCTCACGGCGGTGAACAGCGATCCGGACTACGCCTTCCGCGGCTACGCGGCGGGCGCGGTCGACTTCATCTCCAAGCCGTTCGACCCGTGGGTGCTGCGCGCCAAGGTGTCGGTGTTCGTGGAGCTGCACAACAAGAACAAGCAGCTCCGCGACCAGACGACGCTGCTGCGCGAGCAGGCCGCCCTGCTGCGGGAGCAGTCGACGCTGCTGCGGGCGCGCCCCGGGGACGAGGCGCCGTGGCAGGCGCTGGCCCGGCGCGCCGCCGAGCGGCTCACGGCGGTGGAGGAGCAGGCCGAGGTCGTCGGGAAGCGCGTCCCGGACTCGCTGCGCGGCGAGGTCGACGAACTCGGCCGCCGCCTCACCGACCTGCGCCTCGCCCTGGAGGGCGAGGCGCAGCCCGGCTCCTGAACCGCCCGGCCCGCGGGCCGGGGGTCAGGACGCCGCTTCGAGGCGTGCCCTCGCGGCGGCGATGCGGGTGAGGGTGCGGTCGCGGCCGAGGATCTCCAGGGACTCGAACAGCGGCAGGCCGACGGTGCGGCCGGTGACGGCGACCCGGACCGGCGCCTGGGTCTTGCCGAGCTTGAGGCCGTGCTCGGCGCCGACGCGCTCCAGCCGGTCCTTGAGCTCGGCGGCGTTCCACGGCGCGTCCCGGTAGGCGGCCTCGGCGGCGGCGAGGATCGCGGCGGCGGGCTCCTTCATGGCCTTGTTCCAGGACTGCTCGTCGGCGGGCGGCTCGTCCAGGAACGCGAAGTCGATCATCTGGACGATCTCCGAGAGGACCGCCACCCGGGTCTGCGCCAGCGGCGCCAGCTCGGCGAACACCGCGACGTCCACGTCGAACGGCGCGTCCTGCAGGAACGGCAGGCACTCGGCGATGAACTTCTCCACCGGCAGCGCGCGGAGGTACTCGCCGTTGAACGAGCGGAGCTTCTTCTCGTCGAAGAACGCGGGCGAGGTGTTGACGTCCTCGATGCGGAACTCGTCGACGATCACGTCCCACGGGACGATCTCGCGGTCGCCGGACGGGGCCCAGCCGAGCAGCATCAGGTAGTTGCGCATGGCCTCGGGCAGGTAGCCCTCGGCCCGGTAGTCCTCCAGGGCGACCTTGTCGCGCCGCTTGGACAGCTTCTGCCGCTTCTCGTTCACGATCACGGGGACGTGCGCCCACACGGGCGGCTCCGCGCCGAGCGCCTCCCACAGCAGCTGCTGCTTGGGCGCGTTGGACAGGTGCTCCTCGCCGCGAACGACGTGGGTGATGCCCTGGCTCATGTCGTCGACGGCGTTGGCCAGCAGGAACGTCACCGAGCCGTCGGCGCGGGCGATGACGAAGTCCTCCAGGACGACGTTCTCGAAGACGGGCTTGCCGCGCAGCAGGTCCACGACGGTGGTCTGGCCCTCGTCGGGGGTGCGGAAGCGCAGGGCGCGGCCCGGCCCGGCGTCCAGGCCGCGGTCGCGGCAGAACCCGTCGTAGCCCTGGTGCTGGTCGCCGGTGCGGGCGATCACGGCCTCGCGGGTGCAGTCGCAGTAGTAGGCGCGGCCCTGGCCCTTCAGCGTCTCGGCCGCCTCGGCGTGCCGCTCGGTGTTGGCCGACTGGAAGTAGGGGCCCTCGTACTGCTCGCCGTCCATCCCGAGCCAGGCGAGGGCGCGGATGATGCCCTCGGTCCATTCGGGGCTGTTGCGGGACGCGTCGGTGTCCTCGATCCGCAGCACGAGCGTCCCGCCCGACTGCGCGGCCATCACCCAGTTGAACAGCGCCGATCGGGCGCCGCCGACGTGGAACATGCCGGTCGGGGACGGGGCGAAGCGGACGCGCAACGATGAGGTCGAAGACATGCTCCAAGCGTAGAGCGCGCGGGCCCCCGTTCGCGCCGGGACCCGCGCGCCCGCCCCCATCCGGTCCCCCGGGTCAGGGCGTCCAGTGCGGGTCGCGGCCGGACATCCCGACGATCCGGTCGAGAAGCGGCGCGTCCTCGGGCACGGGGACCTCGGCGCCGAACGCGCCGTACTCGCGTCCCATCTCCACTGTCGGGACGAGGCGCTCCCACTCCGTCTGCAGGACCTTGGGCGGGAAGACGGGCTCGATCCCCGTGGCGACGGCGAGATCCCAGCCGTGGGTGACGCACTCGCCGAAGAGGATCCCGCCGACGAACTGGGCCGGCATCCCCTCCCCGCCGCTGAGGCTGGTCTTGCCCTCCCACGCCGCCGGGTCCTGCCACGCCTCGGCGGTCTTGCGGACCTGCTCGGCGTACCGCCCCGCCCAGCCGGGCTCGGCGGTGAAGTCGTGGTCCTCCCCCGGCCCGGTGATCGGCAGCCGTTGCGCGGCCGCCTCGCCTCGCGCGCTCCACAGGATCAGGTGGTTGATCAGCGCGCGCACGTCCCAGCCCGCGCAGGGGGTCGGCGCGTCCAGCTTCGCCTCCGGGACCCGCAGGACGATCCGCGCCGCGGCCTCCGCGGCGGGAGGCATCTGGCTCCGGACCTCCATGTCGTCTCCTTCGCTCATTCGTTCGAACACATGTCCACGCTAGGGACCGCCCGCGGCCGGGTATTGAAGAAACGCGACAGCGCTAGCCTGATCGCGTGGACCGATCCCTACCCGGTGGAGCGCGGGGCATCCTGCACCCGCGGACGGGACTGGAGCGCTTCCGGGTCGAGCGGTCCGCGCCGCCGCCCGGGCTCGCCCCGTTCGTCGACCGCTTCTGGGTGCTGCGCTGGGACCTGCGCGGGCGGGCCCCGCACCGCCAGCGGCTGCTCACGCTGCCGTCCGTCCACATGACCTTCACCAGCTACCTGAACAGCGGGGCGACGCGGGCGCGGATCGCGGGCGTGGTGCGCGACGAGTTCGTGGAGGAGCTCCCGGACGAGGGCTGCGTCGTGGGCGTGGGGTTCCGCCCCGGTGGGTTCCGCCCCTTCCTGCCCGACGGCGTGCCGGTCTCCGCCTTCACCGGCCGCTTCGCGGGGGTGGACGAGGTGTTCGGGCAGGACGGCCTGGCCCTCGCCCGCGAGATCTTCGCGGCCCCCGGGCCCGGCGAGGGCCTCGCGTCGCTGACCGGGTTCCTCACCGGGCTGCGGCCGGCGCGCGACCCGTCCGCCGAGCGGGCGGCCGCGATCGTCGAGCGGATCGCGGCGCGGCCCGGCCTGCTTCGGGTTGACGAGCTGGCGGCGGACGCGGGCCTCAGCCCGCGCGGCCTGCAGCGCCTGTTCCACGAGTACGTGGGCGTCGGGCCGAAGTGGGTCATCCGGCGGTTCCGGATGGCCGAGGCCCACGAGCGGGCCGCGTCCGGCTCGGACGTGGACTGGGCGCGGCTTGCGGCCGAGCTGGGCTACGCCGACCAGGCGCACTTCATCCGCGACTTCACCGCGGCCATCGGAACCTCGCCGGCGCGCTACGCGCGGGAGGCGGGCCCGGAGCGGGGTGCGGGGTCGGAGCACGAGGCGGGGCCTGGCACCATCGACGCATGACCGTCCCCCTCGATCCGCTCGATGATCTCACCGCGTTCCGCGGGGTCGCCGCCGAACGGCTGGGCTCGTTCGAGCACGAAACCGTCCCGGACAAGCCCGGACTGCGCCGCGCCGGGGTCGTCCTGTGCGCGGTGGAGCACGACGGCGTCCCCGCGGTGATCGTGATCAGGCGCGCGTACCGGGGCCGGAACGCGGGCCAGTGGGGGCTGCCCGGCGGGCGGCTGGAGGACGGCGAGACGGCCGAGGAGGCGGCGCTGCGGGAGCTGCACGAGGAGATCGGCGTGCGGGCGGGGCCGGGCGACATCGTCGGGAGGCTCGACGACTTCCCCGCCACGTCCGGCTTCTCGATCACGCCGGTCGTGGTGGTGCTGGACGACCCCGGCCCGCTGGCGCCGAGCCCCGACGAGGTCCACTCCGTCCACCACGCGAGCCTGCGCAAGCTCGCCGCGGACGACACGCCCAGGTGGGTCCCGCAGCCGGACGGGGGGCGCCTCCTGCAGATGTGGCTGGCACCGCAGTGGCGCGTCCACGCCCCGACCGGCGCGCTGCTGTGGCAGTTCCGCGAGGTGGTCCTGCTCGGCCGGCACGCCAGGGTCGCCGACTTCGTCCAGCCGGACTGGACGCGCGAGTGATCCCCGGCGTCAGAACGTCCCGCCGTCGATCACGACGCGCTGCGCGGTGAGGTAGGACGCGCCGTCCGAGACGAGGAAGCGGACCACGGCGGCGACCTCCTCCGGCGAGCACACGTGCCCGAAGGGTGACGAGGCGTCCGCCTGCCGGATGTCCTCGATGCCCGTGGTGGCGCGGACCAGCCGCCGCCCCATGTCGGTGTCGACCACGCCGGGCGCGACGACGTTGACGTGCATGCCGTTGCCGCGCTCCTCCTTGGCGAGGACTTCCGCGAGCGCCTCCATCGCGGCCTTGCCCATCGTGTAGGGGGCGGTGAACGGCGGCTTCGTGTCGGTGATCACGCTGGAGACGAAGACCATGTCGCTGCGCTCGGCGCGGCGCATCAGCGGCAGCAGCGCCTGGCTGAGGTGGTGCGGGCCGAAGGCGTGCACCCGCAGGAGCCGCTCCAGCTCGGCGGGGTCGGTGTCGGCGACGCCGTGCCCGCGGCTGGCGATCCCGGCGCTGTGCACGAGGATGTCGAGGGCGCCGAGCTCGGCCTCAACCCGGGCGGCCAGTGCGCGGCACTCGTCCAGGTCGTCGACCGAGGCGCGGAACGCGTGGCCGCGCACGCCCGCGGCCTCGATGTCGGCGACGGTCTTGCGTGCGGCCTCCTCGTCGCGCCGGTAGGCGACGGCTACCGCGGCACCGTCGGCGGCCAGCGCCAGGGCGATCGCCCGGCCGATTCCGCGGCCGCCTCCGGTGACCAGTGCGGTGCGTCCGGCGAGAGAGGACATGGGCGCTCCTTCGTCAGGGGTGCGACTTCGTCAGGGGGTGCGACGGTCCCCATCCTGCACGTTCACCGCCGCCCGCGGTAAGCGGGGCCTGACAAAGGAGGCCCGGGATCACTCCGGCCGCGCCTCGATGACGTGGTAGCCGGCCGGCGGCAGCGGCCCGGCCGGCGTGACCGCGGTGAACCCGGCGCCCTCCAGCAGTTCCCGGAACTCGGCCTCGGTCCGTTCACGCCCGCCGGTCGCGACGAGCATGTTCAGGTCGTTGCGGACGACGCCCGTCGCCTCCGGCGTGACCATCTCCGGCATCACCTGCTCCAGCACGAGCACGCGCCCGCCGGGACGCATCGCCGCGCGGCAGTTCCGCAGGATCTCGGCCGCCTTCTCGTCGTTCCAGTCGTGGAGGACGCTCTTGAGGACGTACGCGTCCGCGCCCTCCGGGACCGACTCGAAGAAGTCGCACGGGACGATCTCCGCGCGGTCGGCGACGTCCTTCAGCACGCCCGGCGCGGCCTCCAGGCCGGGCGGCAGGTCGACGAGCATGCCGCGGGTCCCCGGGTTGGCGCGGAGGATCGCGGCGAGCAGCGTGCCGTCGCCGCCGCCGAGGTCGGCGACCGTGCCGTAGCGGGCGAAGTCGTGGGCCTCGATGATCCCCGGCGCGACCGAGCGGGTGTGCTCGGCCATCGCCTCGTTGAACGTCGCCGACAGTTTCCGGTCGGACTCGAAGAACTCGAACGGGGTCCTGCCGGTCACGCGTTCCCAGGCGTACTCCCCCGTGCGCAGCGTCTCGGTCATGTCGCCCCACGTCCGCCACACGTCCGGGCCGCAGAACAGCCTGACCAGCGCGCGGATCGAGTCGGGGGCGTCGGCGCGGAGCCGCTGCCCCTCGGCGGTCAGCGCGAACAGGTCGCGCTCCTTCTGCTCCACGACGTCCAGGCCGGTCAGGCCGCGGAGCAGCCGGTACAGGGACGGCGCATGGGTCCCGGTCTCCTCCGCGAGTTCCGTGCTCGTCTTCGGCCCGTCCGCCAGGGCGTCGGCCACCCCGATCTCCACGGCCGCGTGCAGCATCTGCGCCGGCATGTATCCGAAGACCAGGTCCAGTAGCGGTGATCTCGACATCATCAGCTCCCTTCTTTCTCCCCGACGCTACGGAGCCCTTCCCGGGGCCGTCTTGGACGAATGCAACCTCCGCACTGGAAGCACCACTACGGCCTCACGGTCGATTCGGCTGAGAAGGCGACGCTCAGCAGCCTTCTCGGCACCTGCTGACCGATTGCCCGGCGGGCTTGCGCGCCCCGCCGGTCGCGTGTCACCGGGCCAGGGCGCGCAGCCAGGTCGCGGCGGCCGCGAGGTGCTCGTCGGTCAGGCCGGTCATCGGGTCGATCTCCACGAGGAGGTGCTCGGCGACGTCCGGCTCCCCCGCGATGCATTCGGTGGCGTCCGGTTCGTCCTCGAACCAGACGAACGGCCGCCCCTCCGTCCAGGCGGCGACGTGGCGGGCCTTCCACGCGCCGAGCGTCCGCCCCTCCTCGATCCCGGGGAAGTGCGGGATCGGGACGAAGGGCAGTTGCGGCAGGCCGATCCTCGGCGCGATCCACGTGTTGGCGTTGTCGCACCAGTAACTCGCCCAGGCCAGCTCCGCCCCGGACGACTCGGTCAGCTCGAGCAGGGACCGGCCGTGGCCGGGATTGAGCCACAGCTTGAACGGCATGCCGTTCGGCGAGCAGTGGTGGCGTTCGTAGCCCCGGTGGGGCCTTTCGAATGGATTGAGAACCCCGTCGACGTCCAGGAGAACCAGAGGCGACCCCATACACGGACCGTACGGCATGGCGGCGCGCCCGTGCGGGGACGTCCCGGCCGTGCCGGGGAAGAGATCGGTGTCACCGGGTGCTCGTAGAGTGGACGGCCGAACGACGAGGAGCCCGGATGACGCACGAACGCACGCTGATGGCGGTCCACGCCCACCCCGACGACGAGGTGCTGGGAACCGGCGGCCTGCTCGCCCGGTGCGCCGCGGAGGGCATCCGGACCGTACTGGTGACCTGCACCAACGGGGAGCAGGGCGACGACTCCGGCGGCGTGAAGCCCGGCGAGCCCGGCCACGACGCCGCCGAGGTCGCCGAGCGGCGCCTCGCCGAACTGCGCGAGTCGGCCGGGCTGCTCGGCATCACCCACCTGGAACTGCTCGGCTACCGCGACTCCGGCATGGACGGCTGGTCGGCCAACGACGACCCCGAGGCGTTCGCGAACATCCCTCTGGACGAGTCCGCCGGACGGCTCGCCGAGCTGATGGAGCGCTACCGACCGCAGGTCGTCGTCACCTACGACGAGAACGGCGGGTACGGGCACCAGGACCACATCCAGGCGCACCGCATCGCGCTGGCCGCCGCCGAGAAGACCGGAGTGCCGGACAAGCTCTACTACACGGCCATTCCCCGCTCGGCGATCAGGCAGATGGTCGAGACCGTCCGGGCGGCGGGCGTCGAGATCGACTTCGACCCGCCCGAGGACTTCGGCACCCCCGACGAGCTGATCACCAGCGTGGTCGACGTGTCCGCGCACGCGGACGCGAAGCGGAAGGCCCTGCAGGCGCACGCCAGCCAGGGGGAGAACATCTTCATCCTGCGGCTGCCGGAGGAGATGCAGCGGGCCATGTTCTCGGCCGAGGCGTTCGTCCGCCACTACTCGCGAGTCGAGGCGCCCGACAGGGAGGAAGACCTGTTCGAGGGCCTCGGCTGAGCCGGGCCCGGATCCTGGAACGGCCGAGCGCGGCCCGGTGCCGAGGCGGGGCCGGGTCAGCGCACGCGCTCGCCGGGGGCCACGGCCGGTCCGTGGTCGAAGACGCGGTGCGGTCCGGGCAGGCCGCTGGGCACGGCGGGGGCACTCTGCGTCACGAGCCGCCCGCCGAGGCTGCCGGCGACCTCGTTGCGCAGTTGCGGCAGCCGCGCGTACAGGACGTCGCCGGGGCAGGCGGTGGCGTTGTAGTCGCGGTGCCCGACGATCGCCGCGTGGGGGTCGAGGCCGTACACGTCGCACAGCCACGCGCAGGTCGCGACGAGCGCGCCCCAGAGCGAGCCGGTCGGCGCCACCGCCATGTAGTTGCCCTCGTTCTCGATGCCGATCGTGTGGCTGTTGTGGCCGCCGGTCTGCGCGCCGACCACGTGGTCGCCGGCGTTGATGGCGGCGAGGCTGCGGTTGCGCCCCTCCATCAGGTGGCCGCCGCGGCTGATGGTGAGCTGCTGCCCGGTGTCCGCCCAGCCGTTGCTGTCCATGTGGTAGTTCTGGATCGATCGCGACAGGGCGAAGGCGTGCGCCAGCGAATAATCGGTGGAATTGGGCGTGGCGGTGTGGTGCACGACGATGTGGTCGGGGGCCCGATCGAGCACCGTCGCCGCCGACGTGGGCGGCCGCGCCTGCCATTCGGACCTGGTGTACGCGCGGGGCGCGGCCTGCGCCGAGGCTGCGGGCGGCGCACCGGCCACCGGGCCGAGCAGCGCGCCTCCCAGCACCGCGCCGGTGCCTCCGAGCAGCCCTCTTCGGGTGAGGCGGATTTCCGCGGCCATGACGAACTCCCTCCGGAGAAGATGATCAACCGGAGCCATGGTTGCGAAAATCGAGAACTGCGACAATAGGGTTCTATGCGCCCATTTCGGATTGGCGTGGATCGTGTGATCGTGTGCCAAATCGCGAGGCGCTCGGCTGTTGGTTTTTCGGCGCACGCGAGGTCGGCGGCGAACGTGCGGCCGCGCCGGGACGCACGCGGGGGCAGGGCCGGCCGGCGCCCGCCGCGCGCCTCTCCTCCGTCCCGGGCCGATGACCGGGCGGTTCGTCCGGGCGGTCCGCCGGGCGGGCGGTCAAGGGCGGTAGGTGCCGAAATACCACTGGTTGCCGTCCAGGTCACGGGCCGCGTAGTCGCGGGAGCCGTACTCCTTGTCGGACAGCTCGGCGGTGATCTCGGCGCCGGCGGCCTTGGCGCGGTCGTGGTGGGCGTCGGGGTCGTCGACGGCGACGTAGAGGGCCGTCTTGCCGGGCTCGCCGTTGCCGAACATGAGGATGCCGGTGTCGAAGGTCATTTCGGCGTGCACGATGTTGCCCGCGTCGTCCCGGTGGACCTCGCGCGGCTCGAACCCGAAGGCCCGCTCCAGCCATTCCATCGACTTGGCCGTGTCGGCGCAGTTGACGATGGGGTAGAAGGTCCGGCGGATCTCACTGGTCATGTCGTCCTCCCTTGTCGTGACGGGCATGCCCAGTCTGGAAGGCGAGGACCGGGGTGTCTTGGACGAATGTCACCCGCCCCGCAACGTCACCGGGCGGGCGGCGTCGCGTTCGGCGGCGAGCCGCCGGGTCTCGGGTGAGACGGGGGCGCCGAGGATCGCGGCGACGACGTCGATCAGGTAGCTGGTGAACAGGCGGTCGTCGGTGCGGGGGCCCGAGCGGGCCCGGCGGGCGAGCTCGATCGAGGCGTACAGGATGGCGGTGAAGCGGCGGTGCAGGCGGGCCGCGTCCTCCTCCAGCAGCGGTTCGACAAGGGTGCGCCAGCGGCACAGGCTGTCCTCGGGGTCGTCGAGGACGGCGACCGGGACGAGCGGCGCGGGGCGGTTGACCACGTCCGCCCAGACCTGGAGGTAGGCACGTCCCGACTCGTCGGCGAGCCGTGCCGCCAGCGGGCGGACGAGCGCGCCGGCCAGCGGCCGCACGCCCTGCTCGCCGTCCTCGTAGACGTCGAGCAGGGCGTGCCGCCGGGCCTCCACCTCGGGGGCGTGCCGCGCCAGGATCGCGCGGACGATCCCGGCGCGGTCCCCGAAGTGGTACTGGACGGCCGTCGCGTTGCGGGCGCCGGCCTCCTGGAGGATCTCCCGGAGGCTCACCGCGTCCACGCCGCGCGCGGCGTAGAGCCTCTCGGCGGCGTCCAGCAGGCGTTCGCGGGTGTCACTCATTGCCGATCGCGTGCTCCAGCGCGTCGGCGAAGCGCTCGCGGGCCGCCTCCCGGCGGGTGGGCAGGTGGCCGGACGGCCACAGGCCCTCGACGGGCTCGACGTCGCGCAGCAGCTGCCGGGCGAGAGTGATCTTGTGGACCTCGGTGGGGCCGTCGGCGATCGCCATGGCCTGCGCCCCCAGCATCATGGCGGCGAACGGCATCTCGTTCGACACCCCGAGGGCACCGTGCAGGTGCATCGCGCGCTGGACGACGTCGTGGTACACCTTCGGCATCGCGGCCTTGACCGCGGCGATGTCCTTGCGGACCTTCTTGTAGTCCTTGTGCTTGTCGATCAGCCAGGCGGTGCGCAGCACGAGCAGCCGGAACTGCTCGATCTCGATCCAGCTGTCGGCGATCTTCTCCCGGGTCATCTGCATCTTGGCGAGCGCGCCGAAGCGCGTCTGGCGGGAGACCGCGCGTTCCAGCATCATGTCGAACGCCTTGCGGACCTGCGCGATCGTGCGCATGGCGTGGTGGATGCGGCCGCCGCCGAGGCGGGTCTGGGCGATGACGAACGCGCCGCCCTCGTCGCCGAGGAGGTTCTCGGCAGGCACCCGGACGTTCTCGTAGCGCAGGTAGCCGTGGGAGCCCTCGCGCTCGCCGCCCACGCCCACGTTCCGGACGGTGATCAGGCCAGGCGAGTCGGCCGGGACGATGAACATCGACATGCCCTCGTAGGCGGACACGTCGGGGTTCGTCACCGCCATCACGATCAGGAACGTGGCGTGCCGGGCGTTGGAGGAGAACCACTTCTCGCCGTTGATGACCCAGCCGTCCCCGTCGCGGACCGCCCGCGTGGTGAACAGGGTCGGGTCGGCGCCGCCGTGCGGCTCGGTCATCGAGTAGGACGAGGAGATCTCGCCGTCGAGGAGGGGGCGCAGGTAGCGCTCCTTCTGCGAGGGCGTCCCGAAGTGGGCGATGATCTCCGCGTTGCCCGAGTCGGGCGCCTGGCATCCGAAGACGGAGGGCGCCCAGCGGGAGCGCCCCAGGATCTCGTTGAGCAGCGCCAGCTTCACCTGGCCGTAGCCCTGGCCGCCGAGCTCCGGTCCGAGGTGGCAGGCCCACAGGCCCTTCTCGCGGACGCGGTCCTGGAGGGGCCGCACCAGTTCCTTGTAGCGGGGGTCGGTCTTGTCGTACGGGTCGCCGAGGACGAGGTCGAGCGGCTCGACCTCGTCCCGGACGAAGGCGTCCGCCCAGTCGAGCAGCTCCTGGTAGGCGGGATCGGTCTCGAAGTCCCATGCCATGGCGAACCTCCAGCGTCGTTTCCCCCGATAATCTACCTACCTCAAGTAATAATGCAAGTGCATGACTGTTACCCTCCGATATCCCGTGTCGGCAGGTGATCCGTGTTTGGGAAGGGATCCGCCCGTGCAGCCTGAGCAGATCGACCGCTCGCTCGTCGACTTCGCCGTCCTGGGCGGCTGGATGGAGGCCCAGGGCCTCCCGGGCGGTCCGTTCGAGGACGTCGAGGCGCTGGCCGGGGGCACGCAGAACACGCTGGTCCGGTTCCGCCGGGGCGGGCGCGATTACGTGCTGCGGCGCGGGCCGAGCCATCTGCGCGCGAGGACGAACGACGTCCTGCGCCGGGAGGCCCGCGTGCTGGCCGCCCTGGACGGGACGGACGTCCCGGCGCCCCGCCTCATCGCCGCCTGCCCCGACGAAACCGTCATGGGCGGGGCGGTCTTCTACCTCATGACGCCGGTGAACGGCTTCAACGCCTCGGTGACGTTGCCCGAACTGCACGCCGGAGACAAGACCGTCCAGCGCGAGATGGGGTTGAACGCAGCACGCGCGCTGGCGGCCCTCGGGGCGGTCGACCACGAGGCCGTGGGACTGCACGATTTCGGTAAACCGGAGGGCTTCCTTGAGCGGCAGGTAAGCCGCTGGTTGTCCGAGCTCGACTCCTACAGCGCGCTGGACGGTTACCCGGGGCCCGACATCCCCGGCCTTGACGACGTCGCGCGCTGGCTGGGCGAGCACCATCCGGCGACATGGCGGCCGGGCATCCTGCACGGCGACTACCACCTGGCCAACCTGATGTACTCGTTCGACGGCCCCGAGGTCGCGGCGATCGTCGACTGGGAGATGTGCACGATCGGCGATCCCCTGCTCGACCTCGGCTGGCTGCTCGCGACCTGGCCCGACCGCGCCGACCAGAGCGCGGCGCTGGCCGGCCCGCTCGGCGCGGCGGGCGGCCTGCCGCCGGCGGACGACCTCGTCACCACCTACGCCGAGCGCGCGGACGCCGTCGCCGGGCGCGACCTGTCGTCCATCACCTGGTACGCGGTGCTCGCCTGCTTCAAGCTCGGCATCGTCCTGGAGGGCACGAACGCCCGCGCGTTCGCCGGCAAGGCGCCCCGGGAGACGGGCGACCTGCTCCACTCGATCACCCTCGGCCTGTTCCGCCGCGCCCAGGAGTTCATCGGCGCCTGACCGCCGCCCGGTGCCCCTCGCGCGGATGATCGAGAACCTGCCAGGATCGTCCGCGAGGAGGTGGGCGATGGAGATCCGCAAGGGCGGCGCCGCGGACGCGCCGATCATGCTGGCGATGCTGGACGGCGCCGTGGAATGGCTCGTCGCGCACGGACGGGCGGGGCAGTGGGGCACCGAGCCATGGTCGGCCGACCCGCGCCGGGTGGAGCGCATCGGCGGGATCGCCCGCGACGACGAGATCTGGGTGGCGGAGGTGCGGGGCGCTCCGGCGGGGGTCATGGCGGTCTCGCCGGGACCGCCGCACTACGTGGACGCGATAGACGAACCCGAGCTCTACATCACGCTGCTGGTGACCGACCGCTCGTTCGCCGGCGAGGGCGTCGGCGGTGCGCTGATCGCCAAGGCCAGGGAGGAGGCCCGGGCGAAGGGCGCCGGAGTGCTCCGCGTCGACTGCTACGGCGGCGGCGACGGGCGGCTCGTCGAGTACTACCGGCGCAACGGGTTCGAGCCCGTGGCGGAGTTCACCGTCGGCGAATGGCCCGGCCGCCTCCTGTCCCAGCGCATCGGCTGACCGGGCGCCCGTCGGGGGCGCGGGTTGAAAAATCGGCGATCGCGACGCAGCCTGGATGGTGACCGGTGGGAACGGGGCAGTCGGTGACGCCCTTGCGCCGCACGGACGGCGAATCGAGCCACTCGCCCCGTTCCGCCGGTCGGCGCCGCACCGGCCGCCGACCCCCGCGTCGGATTCCCGCCAGCGCACCGGACACCACGCCGGTCATGATCACGGCATGCACAGAGACTTCCGCTTCGGGGTCGTGGGCGAATCGATCCGCTCCGGCGCCGACCTGACCCGCACGGCGCGGCGCGCCGAGGAACTCGGCTACGACGTGCTGGTCCTGCGGGACCACTTCGTCACCGGGCCCTTCGGCGACCAGCTCGCGCCGATGGTGGCGCTGGCGTCCGCCGCGGCCGCGACGAGCACGCTGCGGCTGGGCACGATGGTACTGGCCAACGACTACCGGCATCCGGTGCTGCTCGCCAAGGAGGCCGCCACCCTCGACCACCTGTCGGGCGGGCGGTTCGAGCTCGGCGTCGGCGCGGGCTGGCTGCGCGACGAGTACGCGGCCGCCGGGATGCCGTTCGACGCGGCCGGCGCGAGGGTGGGGCGGCTGGAGGAGTCCCTGGAGGTCCTGCGGAGCCTCCTCGGCGGTGAGAAGACCACGTTCGCGGGCGACCACTACAGGATCGACGGCCTGACCATGTTCCCGCGGCCCGCGCAGCGGCCGCCGCTCGTCGTCGGCGCCGGGAGCAGCCGCATGCTGGGCATCGCCGGCCGGCACGCCGACACCGTCGGCATCCTCCCCCGCGCCCTCCCCGACGGGACGATCTCCGAGGAGGTCAGCGAGCGGCTCCCGGACACCATCGCCCGCAAGGTCGGCCTGGTCCGCGCGGCCGCGGGCGACCGGGACGTCGAGCTGAGCATGATGGTGACGCCCACGTTCGGGCCCGACCCGCGCCGCGCCGCCGCCCGCGTCGCCGTCCTACGCGGCTGGGGGGCGTCGGCGGCCGACCTCGTCCTCGACATGCCGTCGCAGTTCCTGGGCCCGCCGGAGCACATCGCCGAGCAGCTGCTCGCCCGCCGCGACCGGTACGGCTTCACCTACTACCAGGTCTCCGACGAGGTCATGGACGAGTTCGCCGCCGTCATCCCGCTCCTCACCGGCTGACGTCCGCGGACAGGAAAACGGGGACTCCCCGGTGATCTCGCGATACCGGGGAATCCCCGTCTTCCATGCACCGGCAGCCCTGTGCCGGGTCTTCCAGAGGCCGCACGCCCGGGTGAGGTGCCTCACCGCCGGGTCGCGGGCGGCCTCACGTCAGGAACCGAACGGCTGGGGCTTGCCCTTCTTGCCCGCGCCCTTGCCCCACTCGAGGACCTCCCACTTGAGGCCCTTCAGGTGCCCCTGACCGGATCCGGCGTGGTACTTGTTCTTCGGCTTGCCGCCGTCCAGCAGGTACCGGAAGGTGTAGGTGTCGAGGTCGAGCATGATGCCGCGGTGCGACGGCTCGCCGGGGCCGCGGTCGCCGACGAAACCGGTCACGGTGCGGCCCTTGTAGGAGACCTTCACCTTGGTGAGCATCGGCCAGCTCGGGCTGGCGAACATGCCCTTCTGCATCGGCTTCCCGCTCGCGGGTGCGCCGGTGTCGCCGCGGATGCCGGAGCCGTCGTCCCAGAAGTAGGACGCGGTGGTCGTGCCGCTGAGCAGGGCCTTCGGGCCCTTCTTCGCGGGCGCGCTCTCCTTCGCGGCCTCGCGCTGCTTCTGCTGCTGCTCGGCGTTGCCGGCGGGGGTCTTGTTCTCGGTCTGCTTCTGGGCCGGGTTCTCGGCCTTGTTCTGGGCCTGGCCCTGCCGCGCGTCGTGCTGCTGCGCGGCCACGGCCTCCTGCGTAAGGAACTGCTTCTCGCCGGGAGCGGAGTCATCGCTGGCGGCGGCGACGCCGGCCACGAGCATGCCCGCGAGGGCGGTGCCGGTGACGCCGGTCAGGATGGCATTGATCGCTCGCTGCTGCATTGGTTTCCTTCGGTCGGGGTACAGGGCCGCCGTTCCGCACCGGTCGGCGAACGCCGGAATCCGGGCAGGAGGGAACGGCTCCGAGACTCGGGACTCGGGAGCATCCGTCGCGTGAAAGGCCCCGCTGGAACGGTCCACGGGCATGGCGGACCGCGCTCGCGCTCAATGGCGCACGACCGTCTTGGGACGCGCGTGCTGCGCGGGCTTCGATATAGCGGGAATGGACGCCGACCGGGGGCTCATTGGCTCCGCACGGTGCACGGCCGGTGCATGGGACGGCCGAGTTCGGCGTAGAGGACCCGCCTGGCGGGCGGGAGGCGACGACTATGCGTTAGGCCAGGTCAACGGTTCTTTGACCCTGACCTGGGTGTGACTATATACGGCATTACCGTGGTTTCGCCAAACGGGCGATTTCTTTACCTTTGGCCAGGTAGATCTTTTGCTGTGGTGCCGGTGGTCGAGCCTCCGAGGCTCTTCCGCACCGGCCTACCGGGCCGCGCGAGCAAAATGATCTTTATGCTCGCATGGCTCCCACCTGGGATGACCGTACATGGTGCAGCGTTTGCACTCCCGAGAATGTTCCCGGCCCGAGCAAAGCCGCCGCGGGCAAGGGCCCCGATCCCCCGACGACCCCGGCGCGAAGCACGCTGAGCGGCCGGCGAAGGGGCCGGCACGCGAGAACGCCGCGGCCATGTGCGGGCACACGTGGACGCGGCGTCTGAGAAGGGGCAGCCCCGTGGCCAGGGGGCGGGAGGGGC
>NZ_SMKB01000552.1:0-540 GCF_004348575.1 Actinomadura sp. 7K534 | reverse complement strand
CACCCCCACCACTGGCCACCTCACCCGCGGCCTCCTGCCACCCATCCCCCTCGTCCCCGGACTCCTCGGCCCGGGCCTCTTCGCCCTCGGTCTCCTCCCCGGCCTTCGCTCCGGACGGAGCCTCCGGATAGGCCCACCGAAGCACCGGCCTTCCACCCTCACTGCCGCTGGTCGGCTTCTCGCCGGTGGACTCCTCGCGCGTGGACTGCTCCTCCAGCACCGGTCGGGACGGAGCCTCCCGGTAGGCCCACCGAAGCACCGGCCCTTCACCCTCGCTGCCGCTGCTCGGCTTCCCGCCTGCGGACTCCTCGACCGTGGACTCTTCGGCCCCGGGCTCTTCGCTCTCGGGCTTTGGTCCGGACGGGGTCTCCCGGTGGGGCCGCCGAGGTGCCCCTTCTTCTTCACCGGCCGCTGATGTAGGCGCCTGCGCCTCAGGCCCGTCACCTTGCGGTGCCGCGGGTGTGCTCGCTGGCAGGGCATCGGTTTCGGGTGGGGGTGTGCGCCTTCGGGGATCGGAATGGGCGACGTGAAGCTCTCCGG
>NZ_SMKB01000078.1:0-29302 GCF_004348575.1 Actinomadura sp. 7K534 | reverse complement strand
CCTCGGCAACGTCAGCTGTGTATAAGAGACAGCGCTTCCACTCGGCGATGAACTGGTCCGCGGAGTGGCCGTAGCCGGTGACCATGCCGCCTAGGCGGTAGATGCGCGGCAGGTAGGTCTCGTCCGTCCAGCTGTGGGACGAGATGACGCCCGGGTACTGCGCGGCCTCCAGGATGTCGAGGGTCCGGTCGGCGGCCTTGGCGCTCATATGGTCGACTTCGACGATCATGTGGCGGGACATCAGGCCGCGCACCATGTGCTCGCCGAGGTCGGACAGGCCGTGGACGTTGCAGTGCGGGGGGCTCGGGTAGAGCGGCAGCGTGACGCCTGCCTGGCCGAGGAGGCGCAGGAGGTTCTTGAGGGAGTCGCCGAGGCCGCCCGCGGGGGTGATGGTGTGGTCGCGGGCTTGGCCCGTGCACTTCTCGACCTGCCAGAAGCGGCCCGTGCCCAGGAAGTTGCCCGTGTTCACGAAAGCGCCCGTGGCGCCGCCGTCGAAGCGGACCCCGCAGAGGGCGTTGTCGAACTTGTGGCACACGTACATGGAGCTGACGCCCAGGCGCTGCATCTCGTCCAGGCCGCGGTCGATGTCCTCGCGTGTGCACTGGGGGGCGCCGGCGATCGTGCGGCAGCCGAAGGGCTCGGACGCCTCGACGCCCAGGACGACGGCGAGCTTTCCCCGCTGGATCACGTCGCGGGCTTCCGCGGAGTTCCGCACCAGGCGGAACCAGCCCTTGCCGGGGCCGCCGCTGAGGCCGTCGATGTAAGCCTCCATTTCGCGCATGCGCTGCGCCTGGAGGCGGACGACGGCCATCTCGTCGCAGGTGTTGCGCTTGAGGGGGTAGATCTCGCAGAGCTGGCGGTTGGCGACCAGGTGGTTCACGAGGACGCGCTGCCCGGCGCGCCAGGAGCGTTCGAGCCAGGTGTGGTGGGCCTGCTGGTGGGTGCGCGAGTCCCAGGCGGGCCAGTCCTTGAACGTCGGCCAGCCGGTGGGGTCGTGGGTGCCGAACGGCGTGCCGTGCCGGGTGAAGTTCTCCCACCAGGCGAAGGCGCCGTTCCCCGCGTGGTCGGGACAGTCCCGCAGCGCCTCCGGGACGCCGCGCGGGTCGAACGGCTTGCCGCACATCAGGCTTCCGCCGAACGCCTCGTACGACATCAGGTGGGTGTGGGCGTCGATGTAGCCGCGCACCTCCCCGTCAGGGGCCGCGGCGGTCCGGGGGGTCGTCGCCTGCGCGGCGGGTGTCAGGAGGGAGCCGAGAAGGATGAGGGCGAGCGGCACCGAGGCCGCACGCCGGAGGGGGAGCAGGAAGCGCATAGGCACCTCGCGCGTGGGGGTGGGCTGAGGTGCCTGATATATGCCCACTCCGCGAGAAAACCGAACAAAACTCACGTTAGTGATGTCCGGTGGTGGGCGCGGGCCGGTACCGCTGAGCGGGAAGGCGCGGCCGGTGCGGCCCCGCCGCGGTCACCATGGGGGGTTATGAGCGAGCTGACGATTCCGGCGGTGCTGGCGCGGGCGGCGGGGGCGTCCCCGGACGTGGAGGCGGTCGTGGACGGGGACGTCCGGGTGACCTACGCGGAGCTGCGGGAGCGGGTCCGCGAGGCGGCGGGCGCGTTCGCCGGGGCCGGTGTCGCGCCGGGGGACCGGGTCGCGATCTGGGCGCCGAACAGCCTGTCCTGGATCGTCACCGTGCTCGGCGCCGTGAGCGCCGGGGCGACGCTCGTGCCGCTGAACACGCGGTTCAAGGGCGACGAGGCCCGCTGGCCGCTGGCCAAGGCGCGGGTGAAGGCGCTCTTCGTGGAGGACGGCTTCCTCGGCATCGACTATCCGGGCATGCTCGGCCTGGACGGGGCAGGGGCGATCCCCGGGCTGCCCGATCTGACGACGGTCGTCACGTTCAACGGGGCGGCGCGGCCGGGCGTCGTCACCTGGGGCGAGTTCGTGGGCAAGGCCGGGGCCGGCCCGGTGGACGTGCGGCCGGAGGACGTCGCCGACATCCTGTTCACGTCCGGGACGACCGGCCGCCCCAAGGGCGTCATGTGCACCCACGAGCAGAACATCCGCACCTATGAGGCGTGGACGGGCCGGACGGGCGTCAAGGCCGGCGACCGGTACCTCATCGTCAACCCGATGTTCCACTCCTTCGGCTACAAGGCGGGCGTCCTGGCGTGCCTGCTGAAGGGCGCCACGATGGTGCTGCAGCGCACGTTCGACGTCCCGGAGACGCTCCGGCTCATCGAGCAGGAGAAGATCACCGTGCTGCCCGGCCCGCCGACGATCTACACGTCGCTGCTGGACGCCCCGGGCCGCGCCGAGCACGACCTGTCGTCGCTGCGGCTGGCCGTGACCGGGGCCGCGGACGTGCCCGTCGCGCTGGTGCGCCGCATCAGGGACGAGTTGTTCCCGCAGGTCGTCACCGCGTACGGGCTGACCGAGTCGTCCGGCACGGTGACCGCGTGCTCGGTGGACGACGATGACGAGACCATCGCCACCACCTGCGGCAGGCCCATCGCGGACGTCGAGGTCGCGATCGTCGACGAGAAGGGCGAGCGCGTCCCGGCGGGCACGGACGGCGAGGTCCTCGTCCGCGGCTACAACGTGATGTCGGGCTATCTGGACGACCCCGAGGCGACCGCCGAGACGATCCGGGACGGCTGGCTCGACACCGGCGACCGGGGACGGCTGGACGAGCGCGGCAACCTCACCATCACCGGCCGGACGAAGGAGATGTTCGTCGTCGGCGGCTTCAACGTGTACCCGGCCGAGGTCGAGGACGTGCTCGCCCGCCACGACGCGGTCGCCGAGTCCGGTGTCGTCGGCGTCCCCGACGCGCGGATGGGCGAGGTGGGCCGCGCGTACGTCCGGCTGCGCCCGGGACGCGAGGCCACGGCCGACGAGCTGATCGCGCACTGCCGGGAACTGCTCGCCAACTTCAAGGTGCCCCGGGAGGTCGTCTTCGTGGACGACCTCCCGAAGACCGCGTCCGGGAAGGTCCGCCGGGTCGAGCTCAAAGAGCGGCCATGACCCGCGCCCTGTGCTCGGACGGCGTGCCCCACGCCGAGTACAGGGCCCGCGCCTTGCGGATCCACAGCGACGGGTCGTACTCGTCGGTGTAGCCGATCGCGCCGTGCACCTGGAGCGCGGTCTTCGCCATCCCGTAGGACGCCTCGGACGCGGCGACCTTCGCGGCGGAGACGTCCCGCGCGAAGTCCGGCGTCCCGTACGACAGCGCCGCCCCGAACACGAGCGGGCGGGCGAACTCCAGCTCGACCATCGCGCTCGCCAGGTGGTGCTTGATCGCCTGGTACTCGCCGATCGCACGCCCGAACTGCTGCCGCGTCTTGGCGTACTCGACCGACACGTCCAGCAGCGCCTGCCCGAGCCCTATCTGCTGCGCCGCGCACAGCAGCGCCCCTAGGCCGGTGAACCCGCCGCCGCCCTCGACGCGGAACAGCCGCCGGGCCGGGTCGAGCGAGGTGAGGAGCTCCCCGGGCTCGCGGCGAGTGTCGTCGGCGGTGAGGACGAGGTCGGCGACGTCGGCGTCCAGCGCGTGCGGGACGGCCATCGACACGACCGCGTCCCCTTCCGCGATGCGGGCGAGCCAGTCGGAGCCGCCGAGCAGCTCGGTGGCGGCGAGCGTCTCGACGTACGGGCCGGGCGCGGCGGCCCGTCCCAGCTCCTCGGCGGCGACGGCCAGCTCGACCGGCAGGACGCCCATGCCGCCGTCCGCCTCGGGGACGGCGACCGCGAACACCCCCGCCCCGGCGGCCGCCGACCACAGCTCCCGGCCCGGCGCGGGGTCCCCGGCGGCCCAGGCGCGGGCGGCCCGCGCGGTGCCCGCCTCGGCGAGCAGCTTGCGCAGCGTCTCACCGAACATGCGCTGCTCGGCGGAGAGAACGAACTTCACCGCGACCCCCTCGGCAGGCCGAGCAGGCGCTCGGCGATCACGTTGCGCTGGATCTCGTTGGTGCCCGCGTAGATGGGGCCGGCGAGCGAGAACACGTAGTTCTCCAGCCACTCCGACCGCAGCTCGCCGTCCGGGCCGAGCAGGTCGAGGGCCGTCTCGTGGAGCGCCACGTCCAGCTCCGACCAGTAGACCTTGTTGAGGCTCGACTCGGCGCCGACGTCCTCGCTCCGCGAGATCGTCTCGAAGCCCTTCAGCCGGTAGGCCCGGGACCTGATCCAGATGTCGGCGACGCGGTCCCGCAGGGCCGTGTCGGACGGGTCGGCGCGCTCCCGCCACAGCTCGACCAGCCGCTCGGCCGCCGCGGTGAACCGGCCGGGGCTGCGCAGCGTCAGCCCGCGCTCGTTCCCGGCGGTGGCCATCGCGACGCGCCAGCCGTCCCCGGGCGCCCCGATGACGTCCGCGTCGGGGACGAACACCCGGTCGAGGAACAGCTCGGCGAACGCGGGCTTGCCGTCCAGCCGCCCGATCGGCCGGACCGTCACGCCCGGCGCGTCCAGCGGGAACATCAGATACGTGAGGCCCTTGTGCCGCGCGGATTCCGGGTCGGAGCGGAACAGCCCGAAGCCGCGGTCGGCGAACGCGGCCCGCGAGCTCCATGTCTTCTGGCCGTCGAGGAGCCAGCCGCCGTCCGCGCGCGTGGCGGTCGCGCGCAGCGCCGCCAGGTCGCTGCCCGCGCCGGGCTCCGACCACGCCTGCGCCCAGATCACCTCACCCGCGGCCATCGGCGGCAGGATCCGCGCGAGCTGCTCGGGCGTGCCGTGCTTCAGCAGCGTCGGCGCGAGGAGGTTGATGCCGTTCTGGCTGACCCGTCCGGGCGCCCCGGCCGCGTAGTACTCCTCCTCGAAGACCAGCCACCGCAGGACGGAGACGCCGCGCCCGCCGTACTCCTCCGGCCACGACACGACCCCGAGCCGCGCCTCGCCGAGCGTCCGCTCCCACTTCCGGTGCGCCGCGAAGCCCTCCGCGGTCTCCAGCGACGGCAGCGGCTCGGCCGGGACGTGCTCGCGCAGCCATGCCCGCACCTCGGCGCGGAACTCCTCGTCCGCCGCCCCGAACTCAAGATCCATCCGACCCTCTTTCTAACAACTGTTTGGTAGAGTAACCGGCCCGCCGGGCTGGCACGGGTGCGGAGTCCCACCACCCGGGACCGCTCCCCTGGAAAGGCGCCGCGGGGCTAGGATCGCCCCGATCCCGAATCTGATTCGGGATCGGGAGGGAGCCATGGCGAAGATCGTCGAGCACGGCACCTGGAGCCTGGTGCCGGAGGACGAGGCGCGGCACGAACCGGGCCCCGAACTCCTGTGGAACGAGTCCTACTACTTCGACTTCGCCGCACCCGACGGGTCCCTCGCCGGGTACGTGCGCCTCGGCCTCTACCCGAACTGGGACCGCGCCTGGTACTGGGCGGCCCTCGTCGGGCCCGGCCGCCCCCTGGTCATCGTCGCGGACAATTACGCGCCGCTGCCCGAGCCCGGAGCCACCGACGTCCGCGCCTCGAACTACACCGCGACCCAGAAGATCACCGAGCCCTTCGGCCCCGCCTTCGTCAACCTGGACGGGACCGCTTCGGTCCTCACCGACCCCACGGACGCCTACGGCGACCTCGCCGGCGCCGAAACGACGCGGCTCGCCTTCGACCTGCGGTGGGACACCGTCAGCGGCGTCTACCCCTACAAGGACATCCCGCGCTACGAGATCCCGTGCACCGTGTCCGGCACCGTCACGGTCGGCGGCGAGACCATCGCGATCGACGCCCACGGGGAGCGCGACCACAGCTGGGGCGAGCGCGACTGGTGGAAGGTGTCCTGGCTCTGGACGTCCGGCCGCCTCGACGACGGCACCTTCGTGCACGGCATGCAGGCCAACATCGGCTTCCCGATCCCCTGGCCGTGCTTCACCGTCCCGCCCGGCGGCGAGATCGGCCACCGGGCCGGCTTCTCCGCGCGGACGGCCTTCGGCCCCGCGGACCTGCCCACCGGCTCCGACCTCCGCTTCCCCGGCGCCCCGACGGCTCTGGCGCCGGTGGCGTTCGCGCCCGTCGCGATCACCTCGCCCGACGGGCGCCCCGCCCACTTCGTCCGCGCGCTGTGCCGCTTCGAGGCGGCGGACGGCCGCACCGGCCACGGCTGGACGGAATGGCACCAACCCCCCGACTGGCGGGACCACGGCTGGTCCCATCTCGCCGAGGAGAACCCATGACCCCACCGGTCTCCGGCGCTGCCGGCCTCACCGCGGCCTGGCTGAGCGACGCCCTCGCGACGAAGGTCACCGCCGTCCGCACCGAGCCCGTCGGCACCGGCCAGGTGTCCGACAGCCTCCGCCTGTTCCTCACCTACGCGGGCGATACCGGCCTCCCGCCCACCATGGTCGCCAAGGTCCCCGCCGCCGACCCGTCCAGCCGCGCCGCCGCCCGCGCCGTCCGCACCTACGAGGTCGAGGCGAGCTTCTACGCGGAGATCGCCGGCCGCCTCGACGCGGGCGTGCCCGCCTGCCATTTCTCCGCCTATGAGCCCGAGCAGGACGAGTACACCGTCCTGCTGGAGGACCTCGCGCCCGCGCAGCCCGGCGACCAGCTCGCCGGAGTCACGGCCGAGAACGCCGCCGCCGCGATCGACGAGATGGCGGCCCTGCACGCCGCCGGCTGGGACGACCCCGCGCTCGCCGCCCTGCCCTGGCTCAACCGGCACGACGCCGAGGCGGCCGCCTTCACCGCCGCGATGGTCACCGGCCTCTACGAGGGCTTCAAGGAACGCTACGGCGCCGACCTGGGCCCCGACGTCCTCGCGCTGATCGAGGACTTCCTGCCTTCGATCGGGGGCTACCTGGCCGACCGCGAGGGGCCGTCCACCCTCTTCCACGGCGACTTCCGCGCCGACAACCTCCTGTTCGGCGGCCCGCGCGCCGCCGTCGTGGACTGGCAGACCTGCGCCTACGGCCCCGGCCCGGCCGACCTGGCGTACTTCCTCGGTTCCAGCCTCCCGGTCGAGGCCCGCCGCACTCACGAACGTGCGCTCGTCGAGCGCTACCACGCGGCGCTGACCGGGCGCGGTGTCGCTCTCACCTGGGACGACTGCTGGGACGCCTACCGCCGGCACGCCTTCCACGGCATCGTCATGTCCATCGGCGCGTCCATGATCGTCGAACGCACCGACCGCGGCGACGAGATGTTCCGCACCATGACCACCCGCCACGCCCACCATGCGCGAGACCTGAACGCGCTGTCCCTCCTCACCTGAGAGACCGCGCCCGCGCAAGGGACGTTTCGGCATTTTTCGGGTGACGTCTTGACATGAATGGACGTCCTCAAATCTACTGGGAGCGCTCCCAAGGATTTCGCGGGGTGCGCGGCGGTCAGGTGTGGGAGCGCTCCCACGATGGTTGAAATCGGGACTAAGGGGATTGGCGCCGGTCGGTCGTGCGGTGCCACGGGGAAAGGTGTCGCACAATGACCGTCAGGAGCGGGGAACCGGGCTCCCGGACGCGATCCGGAGAAGGCGAACCGGATTCCGCAACCGGTGGCGCACCGCCCGCGACACACCCCCGCTGGGGCGTTCACGTGTGGTGGGCCGCGCTTGTGGCGGGGGCGGCCGGGGCACTGGCCGTACTGCTGTTCATGCCGCACGGGCGGGAGATCGAGGCCGCCTGGGAACTGCCGGTGAAACTGCTGGTGTTCGCCTGCCTGGCCTGCGGAATCGCCCTGTTCCCGTGGCCGTCGAAGGTTCCGCATTGGGTGCTGTACGTGCCGTTCCTCTTCTTCGCCGGCTACCTCTTTCCGCGGATCAGCGGCTTCTACTTTCTGGACGGCGAGCGCGCCGACGCGGACAGTTTCTACACCCACCTTTACCTGCTGCTCTATCCGGGCCTCGTGCTGACCACCGCCGCCGCCTACCGGCTCGGGGGAGGGACGCCCGGACGGTGCCTGAAGGTCGTCTTCACCGGGATCGCCGTCATCTTCTCCGGCTTCCTCGACCTCATGTGGTTCGTCGTCAACCCGGTGGACATCCCGCCCGAGATCGACGCCCCGCACATCAACCTGATCACCGGCGGGCCGATCTCGTTCGGCGCGACGATCGTGTTCGCGCTCGCCCACGTCCCGTTCGTCGTCGCGTTCAACCTGCTGCCGCTGGACCGCTGGATCGGGCGCCTGCTCGGCACCGGGCGGAGCGGTGCCTGAGCGGGAGGGGGACACCATGCCTGCGTACGACATGCCCGCGTACGACATGCCTCCGCACGGGAGCTTGTCCGGCGCCATCGACATCTCCGTGGCGGCGCCCGCCTACAACGAGGCGGCGAACATCGCCGAGGTGGTCACCGAGTGGCAGACCTACCTGCGGCGCAACGCGATGGTCGGCGAGTGGGAGATCGTCGTGTGCGACGACGGGAGCACCGACGCGACCGCCGACATCCTCGAAGAGCTCCGGGTGGGCTGCCCCGAGCTGGTCGTCGTGCGGTTCGACCGCAACCGCGGCGCGGGCGCGGCGATCCGCGCCGCGATCGGGCACACCCGGCTGGACTGGGTGCTGCTGCTGGACTCCGACGGCCAGTTCCCGATCGCCAACCTCGACCGGTTCCTCGGGCCCGTCCTCGCCGGCGAGGGCACGGCGTTCTCCGGCGCCCGCGTCCGGAAGGCCGACGGCGCCGCGTACCGGTGGGGCTCGGCGGCGAGCGGCGCGGTCAGCAACCTGCTGCACCGCACCCGGTACCGCGACTTCAACTCGATCTTCAAGCTGGTGCACGGGCCGCTGCTGCGCGCGCTGCCGCTGGAGGCCGGCGGGATGAACTGCTCGACCGAGATCACCGCCCGGGTCGCCGAGCTCGGCCGCGGATGGGTGGAGATCCCGATCGAGCACCGGCCGCGCGCCGGCGGGGGACGCGGCTGGCGGTACTGGCGCGGGGCCCGGGACCGGGCGCTGCTCGTCGGCTACCTCGGCTACCGGCACTGGCTGCAGCGGCGGGGCGTGCTGCGCGCCCCGTCCGCGAACGAGTGGATCCGCCGGGAGGTCCGGTGAGCGCCGAGGTCGCGATGTTCAGCGGCGGGCGGGGCGGCGCCGCGATCGCGCGGGAGCTGCTGCGCACGCCGGGGGTCCGGCTGTCGCTGCTGATCAACGGCTACGACAACGGGATGTCCACCGGCGCGCTGCGCCGCTACCTGCCCGGGATGCTCGGGCCGTCGGACTTCCGCAAGAACCTCCTGCTGCACCTGGACGCCCGCGACCCGGGGCAGGCGGCGCTGGCCGCGGTCCTGGAGCACCGCCTCCCGGACGGGACGACGCCCCGCGACCTCGCCGGGTTCGTCGGCGCGCTCGCGGTCGACCTCGTCGAGGGGTGCCACGCGCTGCCGCGCCGCCCCCGGCTGGCGATCGCCCGGGACCTGGCCGCCTTCCTGGACCGGCTCGGCACCGGCGCCGGGCGCTTCGACCTCGCGGACTGCTCGCTCGGCAACCTGGTGTTCGCCGGCGCCTACCTGCGGCTGGGGGAGGACTTCAACGCGGCGGTCCGCGCGTGCGCCGCCACGTTCGGGTCCCCGGTGCGGCTGCTGAACGTGACCGGCGGCGAGAACGCCCACCTCGTGGCGCTCAAGCGGGACGGGCGGCTGCTGGCGGACGAGGCGGAGATCGTCGCGCCGCAGGACCCGGCCCCGATCACCGACCTGTTCCTGCTCCGCGACCCGGTCCGCGACCGGGACGCGCTGGAGGCGATGCCCGCCGCGCGGGTGCGGCGGATCCTCGCCGGCCGCGGCGCCGAGGTGTCGCCGAACCCGGCGGCGCTGGCGGCGATCCGGGACGCCCGCCTGATCGTGTACGGGCCCGGCACCCCGCATTCGTCGCTGTATCCGAGCTACCGCACGCCGGGGGTGGCGGAGGCGGTCGCGGCGAGCCGCGCGGCGGCGAAGGTGCTGGTCGTCAACATCCGGGAGGACCACGACGTCCAGGGCCTGAGCGCGTCGGACCACCTCGCCCGCGCCCTGGTCCATCTCGGCGACCCGTTCAACGAGCGGCGATCCGTCACCCACGTCCTGTGCCACGGGGGCACGGGCGACCAAGCGGTGCCGGGGGACACGGTGCCGGGGGACACGGTGCCGGTGGACGTGCCGGGGGACGTCTGGGGCAGGGCCCGGTGGATCACCGCGGACCTGGCGGAGCCCGCGCGTCCGGGCACGCACAGCGGGCGGCGCACCGTGCGCGTCCTCACCGCCCTGGCGGGGCTGCCCGCCGCCACCCCGCTGGAGGAGGCCGGATGATCTGGCTCTGCGATCTCGACGGCACGCTCGTGGACTCCACCCCGGTCCACGATGCCGCCTTCCGCGCCGCGCTCGCGGAGACCGCGCCCGGACTGCTCGGCTCCTTCCGGTACGAGCACCACGCCGGTGCCACCACCGACGAGGTCGCGGCGGTGCTGGGGCTCGCCGCGGCCGACGCCCGGCGGCTGGTCGGCGCCAAGCGGCGGCACTACCGCGCGTACGTCGACGCGGGGAAGGTGGCGGTCTTCCCGGGGGCGCGCAGGTTCCTCGCGGCCCTCGCCGCCGGCGGGCAGCCCGCCTACCTGGTCACGAGCGGCAGCCGCGGCTCGGTCGAGCGGGTGCTGGCGGCCTGCTCGCTGGGCGGGTGGTTCCGCGGCGTCCTCACCGGCGACGACGTCCCGGTCAGCAAGCCGGACCCGGGGTTCTACCTGCGCGCCTGCGAACGCTGGGGCATCGGGCCGGGCGAGGCCGCGGCCGTGGAGGACTCGGTCCACGGGGTGGCGTCCGCCGTCGGGGCCGGGCTGCGGACCTTCCAGGTGCACGCGGCCGAGCGCGCCCCGGGCGCGGTCCACCTCGGCGGGCTGGACGACCTCGTCGCGCTCGCCGAGGCGGAGGCCCGGCGGTGAGCGGATCGGTCTGCGCGGTGGTCCCGGCGGCCGGGCGGGGGACGCGGCTCGGCCTGGACGTCCCGAAGATCATGGTGGAGATCGCCGATGGCGCCACGGTGTGGGATCTGCTGTACCGGGCCCTGCGGCCGTCCGTCGACCACGTGCACGTCGTGGTCGCGCCCGCTGCGGAGACGCGGTTCCACCGCCTCGCCGCCGCGGAGATCGCCCGCGGCGCGGTGTCCGTGAGCGTCCAGCGCGAGCCGACCGGGATGGGCGACGCCGTCTTCGGGGCGTCCGGGCACTGGGAGTCCCACGGCGGGATCCTGGTGGTCTGGGGCGACCAGGTGAACCTGACCGGGGGGACGGTGCGCCGCGTCGTGGACGCGCACCTGCGCGCGCCGGGGCTGACGATCCCGCTGGTGCCGATGCCCGACCCGTACGTCGAGTACGAGCTGTCCGGCGGCCGGCTGCTGCGGGTCCGGCAGTCCCGCGAGGGCGACGCGTGCCGTCCCGGCGGGCTCAGCGACGTCGGCGTGTTCTGCCTGGGCACGGCCGGGCTCGCGGCCGCCTGGCGGGACTACCTCGCCGCCGCGAGCCGCGGCGCGATGACCGGCGAGGTCAACTTCCTGCCGTTCCTGGCCTACCTGTCGCTGGTCCGCGGCCGGGACGTCACGGCGGTGCACGTGGACGACCCGGACGAGGCGCGCGGCATCAACACCGCGGCGGACCTGGAGTTCGCCCGGCGGCGGCACGCGGAGCGCGCGGGGTGAAGCCGGCCCGCATGCGGTCGCTGCTCGGCGGGCACGGGTGGGCGGCCGGGCCGACGCTGCTGAGCAGCCTGGCCAGCGCCACGGCCGCCGGGACCACGCTCGTCATCGCCCGGGGCGCGGGCCCGCGGGAGTTCGGGCAGTTCACGCTGGTGCTGACGATCGCGCTGATCGTCGCCGTCGGCATGCTGATGAGCCTGCACTACGTGCTGCTCCAGGAGCTGCCGCGCGCCCGGCCCGCGGAGCGCCCGGCCCTGGCGACGACGGCGTTCCTGTCCACGCTCGCGCTGGGCGGGGGCCTGGCCGCCGCCGGGGCGCTGCTCTCCCCGTTCCTGGCCGTCCCGCTGGGCGTCGACGCCCGGACGCTGTGCCTCTCGTTCGCGCTCGGGCTGTCCCTGGCGCTGAACCAGCTGACGGAGGGCCTCCTGCGCGGCCTGGCGCGGTACCGGTTCGTGGCGTCCCTCAAGCTGGCGGTCGCCGCCGCCTACCTGGCCGGCTCGGCGTTCTGCCTCCTGGTCCTCGGCGTGCGCGACGCGGAGGTCTACCTACTCGCGCTGATCGCCACGAACGCCGCGTTCGTCCTGGTGGCGCTGCCCGGCCTAGGGATCGCCCCGCGCTCGTGGACGCGGGCGGCGGCGCGCTCGCAGTACCGGCTCGGCGGCTACATGACGGTGATCGCCGCGCTGACCGGCGTGCTGTTCGGCATCGACGTCATCTTCCTGAACCACTGGGCGGGCGCGGGGGACGTCGGCGTGTACTCGGTCTACAACGGCTTCCCGAAGCGGCTGCTCGGCGTGCTGTTCACCGACGGGGTCGGCCTGGTGCTGCTGCCGGCGCTCGCGGTGGCGGACAAGCCGGCCGCGCTGCGGCGCATCGCGCGGATCACCCCGTTGGTCGCGCTGGGCACGGCGGCGGTGGCGTTCGCGGCGAGCACCGGCTTCTTCGTCCTGCTGGGCGGCGGCTACCCGTACTCGCTCGGGCTCATGGCGCTGTCGGCGGCGGGCATCGGCGCGCACACGGTCTTCAACCTGTACTCCGTCGCCCTGTCGATGGACGGGGTGCGCGGCGCGCGGCTCCTCGTCGGCTGCCTCGCGGCGGGCACGCCCGTCGCCGCCGCCTGCCTGGCCGCGTGCGTCGCCTGGTGGGGGCTGACCGGGGCGCTGGCGGGCTTCGCGCTGGGCAACGCGATCCTCGTGGCGATCGTCGGGACCGCCGCGGCCAGGACGTACCGGCGCGCGGACCCCCCTGCCGCGCCGCATTCGCAACAGACGGACACAGTGGAGACGGACACAGTGGAGGCGCAGCGGTGAGGATCGCCTACGTCGTCAACCAGTACCCGCCGAACGTCACCACCGGGCTCGGCAGGTACGCCGAGATGATCACGCCGTACCTGGCCCGCGAGCACCGGCTGGCCGTGTGCACGCTGAACGACGGCCGCCTCCCGGTGCGCGACGCGAGCGGGACGGTCGCCGTGTACCGGCCGCGCGGCCGCGTCCTCGGCGCGATCGGCCGCCGCAGGCGCCTCAACCGGACCCGCAGGGCCGAGTTCCTGCTGCTCGCCCTGAATGTCGTGGTGAGCAACTGGCGGTACTTCCTGCGGCTGCGGCGCCTCGGCCGGGACGAGCGGCCCGACCTGGTCGCCGTCCACGACACGACGAACTTCCTGTGCGGCCTGCTCTGCCACTACGCGCTGCGGCTGCCGGTCGTGCTGCACGTCCACACCACCGAGTACGGCGTCGCCCCACAGCGCACGATCGCCGACCCGCTGCACGCCTTCGCGGCGGTCGAGCGGTGGCTGGCGCGGGTCGCGCGGCGCGTCGTCGTCCCAACCCCGGAGGTGCGGGACCAACTGGTCGCCGCAGGCTGGGACCGGACGCCCATAGACGTCGTCCCCTTGGGCGGGACGTTCGAGCGGATCCTGGCCGACCCCGGGTTCGACCGGGACGAACTCCGCCGTGGCGCCGCCGCCCTTCGCTCGCGCCTCGGCATCGCGCCGGAGGACCCGGTGCTGCTGTTCGTGGGGCGGCTCGAACGGCAGAAGGGGATCTACGAGCTGCTCGAAGCGATGCGCGGCATCCGCAAGGACGTCCCCCGGGTCCGCCTCGTGGTCGCCGGCGACGGGGACACGGCGGGCGTCGCGCGCATCGTCGCCGAGACCGGCCTGGACGCGCACGTCCGCACCTCCGGCGGGTTCGTCGGCGGGCGCGCGCTGCTGGAGTACTACGAGATGGCCGACGCCTGCGTGTTCCCCTCCCTCTTCGAGCCGTTCGGCCTGGTCGCGACCGAGGCGATGGCGCTGGCGAGGCCGGCCGTGCTCGGCACCGGGTTCTCCCGCGTGTTCCTCGGCGACGCGGACGCCCCCGCGGCGCGCTTCGTCTGCGGCACCGGCCCGGACGCCATCGCCGAGGCAGTGACCGACGTCCTGACCGACCCGGCCGCCCGGACGGATCTCGCCCGGCACGGGGAACGGCTCGTCCGGGACCGGCTGAGCTGGGCCCGGACCGCCGAAGAGACCCTCTCCGTCTACCGCGCGGCGCTGGAGGCCCGGCCATGACGACCGTCTCCCTGATCGTCCCCTGCTACAACGCGGCGAAGACGCTGCGCCCGTGCCTGGAGGCCGTACTCGCCCAGACGCGCCGCCCGGACGAGATCGTCGTGGTCGACGACGCCAGCGCCGACGACTCCGCCGCGATCGCCGCCGCGCACGGCTGCCGCGTCGTGCGGCTGCCCGAGAACCGCGGGGTGTCGGCCGCGCGGAACGCCGGCGTCGCCGCCACCACCGGGGACGTCGTCTTCTTCCTCGACTCCGATGTGGCGCTGCGCCCCGACGCGGTGGAGAACGCGCTGCGCGTCCTGGACGACGACCCGGAATGCGGGTGCGTCCAGGGCGTGTACGAGCCCGAGCCCCTCATCGACGACGGGCCCGCCGAGTGGTACCGCATCCTGCACGCCGCGTACTGGCGCCGCCGCTACCTTGGCGACGTCACCGGCGTCGTGTTCGCGCTCGCCGCGATCCGCCGCGACGTGCTGCGCGCCGTCGGCGGTTTCGACGAGTCGCTCCGCGACTGCGAGGACGTCGAGTACGGCGGCCGGCTCGCGGGCAGGTGCCGCGTCGTCCTCACCGACGCCGTCCGCGGGTACCACGACGACGCGAGCCGCCTCCTGCCGATCCTCGCCGAGCAGTGGCGCCGCGCCCTACCCCTCGTCCCGCTCGCGCTCACCGCGTCCCGGCGGGGCGGCGGCCAGCCGGAGCACGCCAACCGCCCGGCCGGCATCCTCGCCTGCGCCCTGGCGATGGCGACCCTCCCGGCCGCCCTGCTGCACCCGGCACTGCTCGCGCTGCCCCTCACCCTCCTGGCCTGCTTCGCCACCGCCGACCCGGCCCTGCTGCGCTATGTACACCACCACCGAGGCCCCGCCTTCACCGCCTACTTCATGACAGTGCACCTAGCAGTCCACACGGTCCTGGTCGCGGGCCTGACCGCCGGCTCCCTCCGCCTCCTCCCCGGCCTCCGCCACCCCTCACGGTGACGTTCGTCCGCGAGCTGGACTCAATCGACGTCCCGTGGCGACTCTTCGGCGCCGTCCAGGTCGGCCAGGGCCGTTCCCATCGCGCGGCTGCGGGCGTCCAGGCGCTTCAGTCCCAGCCGCTCGGCGAGGTCCACCGCCCGCAGGTACTCCTCCCGCCCCGGCGCCCGTCCGATCTCGGTGTACCGGCCACGCTCGCCGGCCCCGCCGGCCAGCCCCGCGGGCGTGTACTGGGCCATGAGGTTCACGTAGGTGTCGGAGCCGAGCTCCCGCGCGATCCAGCGCAGGACCTCGGCGGTCTCCTCGCCCATGCCGGGCATCACCAGGTGCCGGACGAGCAGCCCGCGGCGCGCCAGCCCGGACTCGTCCAGAACCAGCGGGCCGACCTGCCGGTGCATCTCCAGGATCGCCGCGCGGGCCACCCGGGGGTAGTCGGGACGCCGGAGGTAGCGGCGCGCATGTCCGGACCCGGCGACCTTGAGGTCCGGCAGGTAGACGTCGACGACCCCGTCCAGCAGCGCGAGGCTTTCGGTGCCCTCGTAGCCGCTGCTGTTGTAGACGATCGGCACCTCCAGCCCGCCGGACACGGCGACCGGCAGCGCCGCGAGGATCTGCGGGACGACGTGCTCAGGCGTGAGCAGGTTGATGTTGTGGCAGCCGCGGGCCTGCAGCTCCAGCATCATCTCCGCCATCCGCCGCTCCGTCACCCGCTCACCCTGGACGATCCAGGAGACGTCGTGGTTCTGGCAGAACACGCAGCGCAGGCTGCAACCGGAGAAGAAGATCGTGCCGGAGCCGCGGCGGCCGCGGATGCAGTCCTCCTCGCCGAAGTGCGGGAAGTGCGCGGCGACCACGGCGTCCCGCCCGATGCCGCACAGGCCGGTCTCGTCGGCCGCGCGGTCCGCCCGGCACAGCCGGGGGCACACCCGGCACAGCCCGGGCCCGAGCAGGCGGCGGGAGACCTCGGCGCGCCGGACGAGCCCGGGGACGTCGAGCACGGTGCCTCCTCCGCGTCGGCCTTGCGAGCCGCCGGGTCACGCCGCTACGGGGATCCGGCCGTCAGGACGTCCAGCGCCTCGCGGGCCGCGTCGACCACCCGCCGCCATTCCGGCATGGCGATCACCGACGCGTCGTCGGCGCCGGCCGGCAGCGCCTCCAGCAAGGGCGTGAGAACGCGGTCCAGCGCCGCGATCGCACGCGCCTCCTCCTCGCTCCTCAGCACCGTCCCCACATAGTCGTGCGGCGACTCGGCGACTCCGGTGTCGTCATAGAGCGTGCTGATGTTGGCGTCGAGGTCCTCGATGAGCCGAGGGTCGGATCCGCGTTCCTCGACCCACATCCTCCGCTGGTAGCCGGGGTCGGACAGGACGCGCACGGCATCGATGACGCTTCCGCGTATCCCCGAATAGCCGCTCATCGGACGTCACTCCGGGGAAAAGGGGTGTGCCGGCTCATGGATGACTCCAATTGCTCCACTTCAACCACTGGTCCAGCGGGATATGGGCTTCCGGCGTCTTGGTCGGTTTCGGCGCATTGATAGGGTTCCCGTACCGGTCCAGGATTTTCCCGTTCGAGTTTATCACGACATGATCGACGCGCTGGCTCGGCCAGGGGCTGTTCGGATCGCCCTTGTCAATGCGGATTCCGTTATTGGGGTTGTTGGGGTCCCGCCACCGCCAGCCCGGCTTACTGGGATCCTTGAGCGCCTTCTTGTTCGCCTGCCCGGGACCCCACTCCTTCGGCACCTTGTCCTGTGCCTTTTGCGGAGGCTTCCCGTTGGCCCACGAATCCGTCTTGGACGGCTTCTTGTCCTTCTTTCCCTTGAACAGCCCCTTGAACCAGGAGTACGCGGCGGCGATCGCGGCGGCTGCCTTCTTGAAAAGCCAGACGATACCCCGCCAGATCCATTTGACCAGCCAGCCGAGCAGCCGCAGGATGTAACGGCCCAGAAACCGGAGCAGCCACAGGACGGCCACTCCGATCGCGCACCAGATCCCGCCCGACATGCTCGCCCGGCGGCGCACCTCAAGGATCTTGCGGTAGGTCGCCGCGGCGGCCTCGGCGATGGCGGTCTTGGCGCCGAGCACCGCCTGCGCCATCGCCCGAACCCCGTCGGCGACCGCGTCGAGCGCACCGCACACCGTGTCGACGTGCTGCTCGAACGTCTGCCAGAGCCGCCCGAACGCGTCGATCGAGGCGCCCTGGTTCTCGTCGCCGACCCGACGGGAGACCGCCGAGCCGGCACCCTTAAGGCCGCGCAGCTCACCCGCCAGGGAGCGCCACTGGGCGCCGAGTTCGCTCAGCCGGTCCTCGTCCGCCTCCGGCCACCGCCCGCCCGCCTTTTCCACGAGGCCCGCCAGTACGGGCGGTAACGTCAAGGTCATGGGCGCCCGAGTCTTTGCTGGACACCGTGAATCTGCGCACGGGTGGCATCATCGGCGGCCGCGATATTGTCGGCGCTCACACCGAGGTTGACGCCGACTGTGCCGAACGCCTCCGCCAGGCCGCCGAGCAGTTCGCCCAGCCGCGCCGTGACCTCCAGATAGCCGCCCTCGAAGAGGGATCCCTCCTCATCCGCGCCCCATATCGCCGAAGACCCTGCCACCTGCGATTTCCACGATTCCTGGCGGCCGTCGAGCCGGGCGCCGAGCTCTTGCATCGACGTTCCCGCCGAGCGGAGTCCCGGAACGTTCACGCTGAACTCATCGGACATGGCATCATGTTAGCCGCGACGTCAATAGTGGTAGAAGGCGGTAGTCAAGATGGACGCCGAGCCTCCATATAAGTCCAGGCGGGAACGTGTTCTGGCTGAACCGGATGGGAATGCGACTCCCGCCGTCGCCCCGGCCGCACTGTGCGCCGAAGGGCAGTCACGAGACGGCCTGATCAGGGTCACGGTCAGCCACGAGGGCCGAATCGATGAACTGGCCATCGACCCCCAGGCGCTGCGGGCGGGCCCGCGGCGCGACGCGGCCGGACTCGCCGAGGAGATCAAGCACGCGGTCAACGCCGCGATCGACCGCCTGCACGAGCGGATCCGGGAGGACACCGAAGGAATCTTCGGCGGCGACCTGAACCTCCACAAGACCGCGGAGCGGTTCGAGGCCACATTGGAGCGGCTGACCGGCGACATCGCCGAAGCCCACCGCAAGTTCCAGCCCTGACGACGGTCACGCCGCGGGGTCATCGAGAGCCAGGGCGAGGCCGGCGAGCGCCTGCCCACCGACCTGCCACTTCATCCGGGGCTTCATCACCGGCTGCCGGGCGGCCGATTCTATGCTTCGGCGGTGTCGGTCAGGCCGTACTGGTCCTGGTCGCAGGGGCGGGGGGACTCGGGGCCGTCGCGGCCGAGGCGGAGCATGCGGCAGACGCGGACGGTGCGGAACTCGCGGCCGCGGACGACGATCCGGTGGCCGGTCGACGCCCGGATCTCGTCGGCGAGCGCCGTCCACTCGGCGAGTTCGGCGGGGGTGGCGGGGTCGTTCTGGAACTCGCGGAGCCGGGGGAGCAGGCCGGTGAAGTGCCGGGCCAGCCGATCGCGGGCCTGGTCCGGGTCGTCCCCGCCGGTGAGGGGCGCCCAGGAGTCGCCGTCGACCTCCACGACGATGAAGGTGGGCGGGAGCAGCACGACCCCGGGGTGCGCCTGGATCGCGTGCCGGGCCTCGGTGCGGATCATGGCCGGGACGGTGCCGGGGACGGGCAGCCGCGCGACGAGGTTCAGGCGGAGCTGCGCCTCCCACTGGCCGCACGGCGCCGCCGGGTCGAGCGGGTGGTCACGGAGCAGCCCGTCGCCGGCGAGGTCGGCGTCGGTGGCCCTGGGCGGCTCCATGACCCGGTCGCCGATCAGGATGAACTTCTCGACCCGGATGATCCGGTACCTGCGGTCGCCGGTCTCCCACTCGTCCTTGGCGAGCTGCGGGCCCTCCTCGGGGTCGAGCCTGGCGGCCGCCGCCAGCATCGCGCGGGCGGTGCCGGGATCCGGCTCCCCGGCCGCCGCCGTCCGCAGATCCATGGCCAGTCCGTACCGGGCGGCGGACGGATCATCGGAGCCGAGACATCCGATTCGCCACTCTTTTCCCTTTTGCACTGCATGGCCGAAACAAGGGGACCCGGCGGGCAGGATCTTGGGATAGCGAAGAATCCGCTCGCCGAGTTCCCTGTCGCGCACCGCCGCGACCGGGTCGAGGTCGGCGACCACGTTGAGGTGGTCGAACCCGTGCATCAGCGGGAAGGTCATGCCCGCATCCTGGCCGTCCGGCCCGCATTCCCGCACGGGTTTCGTGATTTCGACCGGCGGGCTTGCGGCAATTAACCGGAAAAAGAAAATTCGTGCAATGTTCAGGTCGGCGGGGCCGGGTCAGAGGGATTTCGATGACCCGGACGATTCGGATTTCTCGGGCGGCTCGGTTTTTGCGGCCGGCTCGGTCGTCTCGGCCGGGGACGCGTCGTCCGCCTCGCCGTCGCCGTCGCGGTCGAACCAGGCGGGGACCTCGTGCTCGTTGTCGAAGCCGCGCGCCACGAACCCGTCGGTGGACGAGTGCGCGATGATCGACAGCGCGATCGTCGCGGCGACGAGATGGAAGATCTGGTCGCCGGCCGCGATGCCCGATTCCAGGACGATCAGCCCGTACACCACCGAGGCGAACCCCTTGGGCCCGAACCACATCACGGCGGCCTGCTCGCGGGCGGTCAGCTTCGACCGCAGGAACGACACCCAGATCGCCACCGGCCGCGCGACCACCAGGGCCAGCACCGCGAACACCCAGCCCGCCCAGCCGACCTCGCCGAGGAACGTCGGCGACAGCAGCGCGCCGAAGACCAGCAGCGCGCCGAGCTTGAACAGCTCGGCGATCAGCTCGCCGAACTCCTCGAACTGCTCCTTGTAGTGGTCGCCGACCGTCGCGACCGTCACGCCCGCGGCGAACGCGGCCAGGTAGAGGTTGCCGTGCGTGGCCTGGGCCACCGCGAGGACGAGCATCCCGATCGCGAGCGCGTTCAGCGGCTCGAACTTGGGCGAGACCGCGAACCACCGGGTGCGTTCCAGCGCCAGCGCCGCCAGCGGGATCACCACGCCGATGACGATGCCGAGGCTCAGCTCGATCGCCAGCTCGTCGATGTGCAGGTCGTCCGAGCCCTGGGCGATGGCCAGGAACACGATGACGAACGGGAGGGCCACCCCGTCGTTGATCCCGGACTCCACGTTCAGCAGGCGGCGCAGGCGCGGCGGCACCTTCTCGTTGCCGATCAGCGCGGCGGCGAACACGGGGTCGGTCGGCGCGAGCACCGCACCGATCAGCAGCGACTCGATCCAGCCGAGGCCCACCACGTAGTGCGCGAGCGCCGCCGTGATGAGCAGGGTCAGCGGCAGGCCCCCGGCCAGGGCCCGTCCGGGCAGCCGCCAGGCGCTGCGCACCTCCTTCCACCCGGCGTGCATGCCGTCGGTGAAGAGGACCGCGAACAGCGCCAGCTCGGCGAGCGTGTTGACGATCTCGTCCTCGGGCTTCAGCACCAGCACGTCGGTGACGCCGTGGCCCAGCAGGAACCCGCCGACCAGGAACAGGGCGGCCGTCGACAGGACGGTGCGGTGGACGAGGGCCGACACCAGCACCGCGAGCAGCAGGAGTGCCGAGAAGACAAGCAGGAGGTTCGTCATCCGGGATCTTTCAGACTTCGACGGACGTGCATGCCGAACCCGGTCAGACCCGGCGGATCAGCCCCACGACTTTAACGGTCCCGCCCGCGCCGCTGAAACCCCGGGTCGGCTGCCCGGAACAGCGACGGGGACGGCGACGGGGACAGCGACGGGAACGCCGACCGGCACGGCGGCCTGGGAGCTGCCGCCGTGCCGGTTGTCAGGGGGTGTTCGGTCGTCGGGGCTGTGCGGGGGTCAGGGGGTGCTGCAGGCGAGCGCCGGGTCGGAGACGTCGCCGTTCGGTGCGCTCGCCGTGAACCCGAAGGAGGCGGACGCGCCCGCCGCGAGGTTCGAGTTCCAGCCGGCGGGCTTGACCGTGACGACGTTGCCGTTCCTGGTCGGGGTCCCGTTCCAGAGGGCCTGGATGTCCTGGCCGGAGTTCATGGTCAGGACGGCCGTCCAGGAGCTGACCGCGCTGCCGCCGGCGGTGATGGTGACCTGGCCGTTGAAGCCGTTGTTCCACTGCGCCGTGCGGGTGTAGGTGCAGGTGACGCTGCCGTCGCCCGGTTCACCGGGGTCGTCGGGGTCGCCGCCGAGCGCTTCGAGCGTGGCGTCGTACGCGGGCTTCTTGTTGTAGTTGTCGTCGAACAGCAGGGCCGCGCCCTCGCCCTCGAAGACGTCGGGCACCCACGAGTACTTGTCGGTCACGCCCCAGACGGTGATGCCCTTGCACGCCGCCACTGCCACGCACGCGGAGGTCACCGCGCGGTAGTCGCTCGCCTGCTGCGCCAGCTTCTGGCTGTCCGGCGGGGTCTGCATCCGGATGTCGAGCTCGGTGATGTAGACGTTCACACCCAGGTCTGCGAACCGCTGGATGTTGGCCTGGATGTCACCGGGGAGGCTGCCCACGATCAGGTGCGCCTGGAGGCCGACGCAGTCGATCGGGACGCCGCGGCTCTTGAAGTCCTGGACCATGGCGTAGACGGCGTCGCTCTTCGCGTTGCGTCCGTCGATGTTGTAGTCGTTGTAGCAGAGCTCGGCCCCCGGGTCGGCCGCACGCGCCGCCCGGAACGCCTCCTCGATGTAGCCGTCGCCGATGACGCGCTGGAAGACGGTGTCGCGCCGGGCGCCCGTCCCGTCCTCGAACGCCTCGTTGACGACGTCCCAGTAGTCGATGTCGCCGCGGAAGTGGCCGGCGACGTTCGAGATGTGGTTGCGCATGACGTCCAGCAGCTCGGTGCGCGAGGAGATGCTCTCGACCCAGTCCGGCAGCTGGCTGTGCCAGACGAGCGTGTGCCCGCGCACCGCCATGCCCTGCGACTGCGCGTGGCTGACGAGCTGGTCGGCCGCGCCGTAGTTGAACGAGTTGCGGGACGGCTCGGTCGTCTCCCACTTCATCTCGTTCTCGGGCGTGAGCTGGTTGAACTCGCGGTTCAGCGTGTTGACGTAGGCCGACTCGCCCATGTGGCTCTGCGCGGCGGCGGTGCCGAAGACGATGCCCTTGGCGGCGGCGGCCTCCTTCAGCGTGCTCGCCGCCGAGGCGGGGGGCGCGCCGGCCACCAGGCCGGCCAGGAGCAGTGTCGCCGCTCCGAGCACCGAGGTGAGTGCTCTTCTCATGGTTTCGTTTCTCCTTGGGGGTGGGGGCCTTTTCAGGCGGGGGGTTCAGCGAAACCCGGCCCTCCGGCTTTCGGGGGGCCCGAGATAGGAGGTCCTGAGTCCTCCGGTGTCGACCACGATCTTCTGCAGGACGACGGTCGGGTCGACCATCCAGAACTTCAGGGTGTGCGTCCCCGGTCCGGTGACGGTGTGCGTCGTGACGGTGCGGTTGACGTTGTCGGAGGTGTTCCTCTCCCATTGCTTGTTCATGGTCGTGTCGTTCGCGCCCGTCGCCTCGGTGATGTTCACGACCTGCGGTTCCTGGCCGTCGATCGAAACGGCGTATTCGAGTCCCCCGGTCGAAAGGACGCTGTTGCGCGGCGACAGGTACGCCCAGACCTTCACGGGCCCGGTCGTGGTCAGCGTCATGTCGTATTCGAGGCGCGGGCCCTTGCCCGGCTCCTGGCTGGACGCGGTGACGGGGAACGGCTCCATTCCGGCGTCCGTCCGGCCGATTCCCGGGATCCGCTTCCAGTGCGCGCCGCCCGCGCCGGTCGCCCGGGTGAAGCCGTCGGCGTCCATGGAGACGTAGCCGCCCGCCTCGACGAAGCCGCGCGCCCGGGACGGCTCCGGCTTGTCGACCACGGCCTGGACGGTGACGGTGCGGCCGTCCGCGCCCGCGACCTCGATCGGCACCCGCGTGGTCCCCTTGGGCGCCCGCCGCCAGTCGATCCACACGGTCGCCCGTACCTGCTCGTCGACCCGGCCCTCGGCATGGGACACCTTCACCCAGGGCTCACCGGGGGTGATCCGGTAGTCGAACGGGTCGGTGCCGCGGTTGAACACCTCGATGTACTGCGGGGGCGCGCTCTGGTACGGGCTGAACTCCGGCAGGACGGCCTCGGTCTCCGCCTTGGGCCACCACTCGTCGGAGCCGTCGATGGCGACGCCCATCTCCGAGCCGTCCGGCACCTCGATCCGCTTGAGATGCGGGTAGATCTCGTCGGGGAGCGCGACGTGGTCCTTCTCGGGCTGCTGCCAGGGCGCGTTCGGGCCGTACCGCGCCACGTTGCCGTAGCCGATCTTCGGCTGGCTCTGGAAGCCCTCCCATTTCCCGCCGGCGAGTTCGTGGTCGTAGTAGCGCGACATCGCCTGGTCCTCGTCGAACCGGGCCTCGGCCTCGTCGGCGTAGTCGTTGGTGGCCGCCCGTCCCTGTTCGGCGTAAAGGATGTTCGTGAACTCGGCCTCGCGCAGCGCGTAGAGGTTGGCCGTCGCCTTCACCTGGTAGTACACGAGCTGGTAATAGGCGTCCCGGTATTCCTCCGGCAGGCGCCGGCGTATCCGTTCGGCCTTTTCGGCGAGCCGTTGCCACCGCGCGGTGACGCCGTCCATCTCGCGGTACTGGTTGAGGTAGAAGGGCGTTTCCTCGTCGTCGTAGACGACGGCGCTCGGGTCGGTGGAAAGGTCCTTCTCCGGGTCGAGGGTGATGCGGCGGTTGAGCAGTTCCGGCTTGCGCAGTGCCTGGAGGTTCCCGTACTCGCCGAGGACCTCCCCGATCTCCTTCGCGTGCCCGCTCCCGAAGTTCTGCGCGGCGAACTCCCGCTCCCACTCGCCCAGCTTGTGCAGCGGCCAGCGGTCCGGGTCCCAGGCGTAGTCGAGGAAGAACTGGGTCGGGAGCTCGTTGCTCTTCATGTCGCCGACGTTCGCGACCCACAGGTTGCGGATGCCGTACTGGTACGACTGGTGCAGCTGCTCCCAGGTGTTCGCGAGCTGCGCGGTGTCGACCCACTTGTAGTTGCGGCCGCCGCCCACGTAGTCGAAGTGGTAGTAGAGCCCGTATCCGCCGGCCCGCTCCGGCAGCCCCTTCGCGGGCATCTTGCGCATGTTGCCCCAGTTGTCGTCGGTGAAGACGACGGTCACGTCGTCGGGGACGCGCATGCCCCGGTCCCAGTAGCGCTGGACCTCCTTGTAGAGCGTCCACACCTGCGGGGTCTCGGACGCCTCCTTGCCGGTGACGTCGGCCAGGATGTCGCGTTCGCTGGCGATGATGTTCTGCATCAGCTCGATGCCGTCGCCGTCCGGCAGGCTGACGTCGCCGTTGCCCCGCATCCCGATGGTGACGACGCCCTCGAAGTCCTCCTCGACCATCCGCTCGACGCCGTCCCGCCAGTACTGCTTGATCGCGTCGGAGTTGCGGCGGAAGCTCCACTCGCCCGTCCCGCCGTACGGGTCGCTGCCGGGCTTGGTGATGTCGCCGTCCGCGTCCCGCTCGGCCGGGGTCGCGTGCCGGTTCCACTCCTCGATGCCGCGCATCATCGGGGCCTCGTGGGACGTCCCCATGACGACGCCGTACTTCTTCGCGGTCGCGTGGTTGAGCGGGTCGTCCTCGGCGAAGGCGCGTCCCCATACGGCGGGCCACAGGTAGTTGGCCTTCAGCCGCAGCATGGTCTCGAAGATCTTGGCGTAGAACTCGTGGTTAAAGCCGTTGGGGTAGCCCTCGGCCTTCCCCGGCCCGAAGAACCGCGGCGCCCACCGGTTCAGCGCCGGGTTCTCGTCGTTGATGAAGAAGCCCCGGTACTTCACGGCCGGTGTGCCCTGCGTGTGCCGGCCCGGCTTCACGTAGATGTCGCCGTGCCGCGGGGACGGGACGTCGGCCCAGAAGTACCAGGGGGAGACGCCGATGTTCCTGGAGACGTCGTAGGCCCCGTAGATGGTGCCGCGCTGGTCGCTGCCGGCGATGACGAACGCGCGCCGCACGCCCGGCATCGGATGGTCCACGACCTGTTCGAGGGTGGTCTCCCACTTGCCCTCGACGTCCCGCACGTCCAGCTTCCCGGACGAGACGAGCCGGTCGATGAGCGGGCTCTCGCCGATCGTGCCGATGATGACGACCGCGCTCCCGGACGGGACCGTGCCGTCGGCCGACAGCGCGGGCCGCACGCCGCTCACCCGCTCGATGTCGGCCCGCAGGTCCCCGGCGACCCGCACGACGCCCGGGTGGTCCGCGCCGCTGACGACGAGCGGCGCGGCCCTGCCGTCCTCGACGAGCGGGAAGTGGCCCCGGCCGTCCCGGAACGAGATATAGGACTGGTTCGGTGCGCCATGGCCGGATCCGACGCGGCCGGGTCCACCGCGGTCGGCGGGGAGCGCGGCGGCGGGCGGCGCGGTGAAGGCGATGACGGTCGGGACGAGGGCCAGGAACAGCTTCGACTTCCACAACCGGCGCGGTCTGCCCATCGGCTGTCTCCTCACTGCGGGAGCGGCGGGGGCGTCTCGAAACTTTTCGATATTTTTCGAGAGTCGACTGGAAAATAGCCTCAGCCGTCTCTCTCGTCAACCATCTCTTTTCCGCCAACCAGGCCATACCGGTTCTGATCTGGGCGCATAAGTGCGGACGAGTGGCTTCGAAATATTTCGAGCGGACGGGGAGGATCTTTCTGGGGCCGAGAGCGGCCGACTCCGCGCTTTTCCCTACGGAGATCCTTTGGAACGCAATAGAGTCGTGCGGAACGGCTGCGACCCTCGCGGTGGTGGGCCGGCGAGCGCGCTAGAGAGGCCCGACTTTGACCGAAGAGGACCAAGCCCCCGTCGACCTGAACGTGGACGTCGCCCATCCCGCCCGGATGTACGACTACTACCTGGGCGGCAAGGACAACTACGAGGCCGATCGCGCGGCCGCCGACGCCGCGCTCGACGCCGCCCCCGAGATCCGCGCCATCGCCCGGGAGAACCGGGCCTTCCTGCACCGCGCCGTCCGCCACCTGGTGGACTCCGGCGTCCGGCAGTTCCTGGACCTCGGCGCCGGGCTGCCGACCCAGCGCAACGTCCACCAGGTCGCCCAGGAGATCGCGCCCGACACGCGCGTCGTCTACGTCGACAACGACCCGATCGTCCTCGTGCACGCGCGGGCCCTGCTGAGCGGGCTGGGGCGGACGGCCGTCGTCCAGGCCGACGTCCGCGACCCCGAGCGGATCATCGCCGACCCGCAGGTGCGCTCGCTGATCGACTTCGAGCAGCCGCTGGCGGTGATGCTGGTGTCGGTGCTGCAGTTCGTCCCCGACCGCGAGCCGCAGGACATCGTCGCCCCGCTGCGGGACGCGATGCCCAGCGGCGGCTACCTCGTCCTGTCGCACCCCACGCAGGACTTCCGCACCAGCCAGGTGAACGAGGTCGCCAGCACCTACACCCGCGCCAAGGCCCCGGCCGTGGCGCGCCGCAAGGCCGAGATCGAGCGCGTCTTCGACGGCTTCGAGCTGCTGGAGCCGGGCATCGTCCAGACCCCGCTCTGGCGGCCCGACGGCCCGGTCACCCCGAACCTCGATCTCATCTGGATGTACGGCGCCGTCGGCCGGAAGCCCTGACCCCGGCCGGCCTTCCGACCCGCCCTTTACCCCCGGAGAGGTGACATGGACGTCATCGAGGCCATGAAGACAACGGGCACGTGCCGCTACTTCCGCGGCGACCCCGTACCGGACGAGGTCCTGATGACGGCGTTCGACGCCGCCCGGTTCGCGCCGCAGGGCGGCAACCGGCAGCCCGTCCGCTGGGTCGTCGTCCGGGACAAGGACCGCAAGCGGCAGCTCGCCGAGTGGTACCTCGGGCCCTGGAAGGCGTACCTGGACGGCATCGACACCGGGGAGATCGGTGTCGGCGCCCTGCCGAAGGCCGTCACCGACGCCGACCACTTCGCCGAGCACCTGCACGAGGTCCCGGCCATCGTCGTCCTGTGCGCCGAGATCGACGGCCTCCACCCCACCGACCTGGAGCTCGACCGGTTCAGCGTGGTGGGCGGCGGGTCCATCTACCCGACCGCGCAGAACTTCTGCCTCGCGCTGCGCGCCCAGGGCGTCGCCAGCGCCCTGACGACGCTCCTCGTCCACGCCGAGCCCAAGGTCAAGGAGCTGCTGGGCGTCCCGGACGGCGTCATCACCGCCGCCCACATCGCGGTCGGCTACCCCGAGCACGGCTTCCCCGCCAAGCTGAGCCGCACGCCGGTGGAGGAGATCGTCTTCGACGAGACCTACGGCACCCCGATGTCGTGACCCGGCGGGTCTCGGACGTCCGTCCGGGCCATGGACAACGGGCCGTCCCGGTCCTGAGACTGGTCACGGTCGTCCCTGACACCGAGGAGTGCCCATGGCACCGTTGCCGCCGCTGCCGACGTCGCTGGTCGGGAGCTACGCCCAGCCCGAGTGGCTGATCGACCGGTCGAGGCTCGCCGGGCGGTTCCCGCCGCGCGTCCGCGCCAGGGAGCTGTGGCGCGTCGCGCCCGAGCTGCTCGCGCAGGCCCAGGACGACGCGACGCTCCTCGCGATCCGGGCGCAGGAGGAGGCGGGGCTCGACATCGTCACCGACGGCGAGATCCGCAGGGAGAGCTACTCCAACCACTTCGCGACGGCGCTGGAGGGGGTCGACGTCGACGACCCGGGGACGGCGCTCGACCGCAGCGGCCATCCGAACCCCGTGCCGCGGATCACCGGGCCGATCCGCCGGCCGCGCCCGGTCGAGGTCGCGGACGTGCGGTTCCTGCGCGCGCACACCGACCGGACGATCAAGATGACGGTGCCGGGGCCGTTCACCATGTCCCAGCAGGCGCAGAACGAGCACTACCCCGACGCCGAGGCGGCGGCGATGGCCTACGCCGAGGCGGTCAACGCCGAGATCACCGATCTGTTCGCCGCGGGCGCGGACGTGGTGCAGATCGACGAGCCCTACATGCAGGCCCGTCCGGACGCCGCCCGCGCGTACGGGCTGCGCGCGCTGAACGCGGCGCTCGCCGGCGTCACCGGCACGACGGCGGTGCACATCTGCTTCGGGTACGCCGCGATCATCCACGAGCGACCGGCGGGCTACTCGTTCCTGCCGGAGCTGGCCGGGTGTTCGGCGCGGCAGATCTCGATCGAGACGGCGCAGTCCGGGCTCGACCTGGGCGTCCTCGCCGACCTCGCGGACAAGACGGTCATCCTCGGGGTGATCGACCTGTCCGACCACGCGGTGGAGTCGCCGGAGACCGTCGCCGGGCGCGTCCGCCGCGCCTTCGGCTTCGTGCCGCCCGAGCGGATCGTCATCGCCCCCGACTGCGGCATGAAGTACCTGCCGCGCGAGTCCGCGGAGGGGAAGATGCGCGCGATGGCGGGCGCCGCCGAACTCCTTCGGAAAGAGCTCGCGGCATAGTCCTGACCGGTGGCCCGGCGCTGCCGGAGCTCCGCCGGGGCGCTGCCGCCGATCCGCTGCGGCGCTGCCGGTAACCTCATGCGGCGGGGCCGGGCGGCGGGGCGCGTGGTGCGCCAGACGCCGCGCCGGGCCGTGGGGGATGCCGTGCGGACGCTGATCATCGACAACTACGACTCGTTCACCCACAACCTGCTCCAGTACGTGGCGGAGGCCGGTGCAGAGCCGGTCGTCGTCCGCAACGACGATGCGGCGTGGACGTCGCGCCTCGGCCTGCGCCGCCTGCTGCGCCCGTTCGACAACGTGATCATCTCGCCCGGCCCCGGCTCGCCCGAGCACGACGCGGACTTCGGGATCTGCGCGCGGGTGATCGAGCACGCCCGGATCCCGCTCCTCGGCGTGTGCCTCGGCCACCAGGGGATCTGCCACCTGTTCGGGGGGCGCGTCCGGCCCGCCCCGCAGGTCCGGCACGGACGGACGTCGCCGGTGGAGCACACGGGCACCGATCTCTTCCGGGGCCTGCCCTCGCCGTTCTCCGCCGTCCGGTACCACTCGCTCGCCGTCGCGGACCTCCCGCCGGTGCTGGAGCCGGTGGCGTGGACGCCCGACGGCGTCCTGATGGGGGTCCGGCACACCCGGCGGCCGATCTGGGGCGTCCAGTTCCACCCGGAGTCGGTCTGCACCGAGCACGGCCGCGCGATCATCGGCAACTTCCTCGACCTCACCCGGGAGCGCGCCGGCCGGAGGCGACCGGTCCGCGCCGCCGCGCCGTCCCCCGCCGCGCCGTCCCCCGC
>NZ_SMKB01000551.1:0-545 GCF_004348575.1 Actinomadura sp. 7K534 | reverse complement strand
ATGTCGGCGGGGATGATCTGGGCTTCGTAGTGTTCGCGCTGGGGTGCGGGGTCGCCGAACCAGGCTTTGACGCCGTTGTGGCGGACGTGGACGTGCGGGCGTCCGAGGCGGGGTGGTGTCGAGCCTCGGATGATCTCGCCGACCTGTTCGAAGAGGTCCCTGCCGGTCATGGGGGTCGATCCTATGGCGGGTTCTGCGGTGGCCGGTTCTGCGGTGGCCGGTTCTGCGGTGGCCGGTTCTGCGGTGGCGGTTCTGTCGGTGGCGGGCGGTAGCGTCCGGCGGGTGCGTCCCTCTGATGTTCAGCGCCTGACCGTTGCCGAGTGCGTCGACCGGTACGCGGGGATGGTGCGGGCGAAGACCTCGACGGGTGCGTTGTCGCCGAAGACGGCGGAGGTCTATGTGCGGGACGTGGTGACGTTCGCGGCGCTGGCGGGTGCGGACCGGGTGCTGGACGATCTGACGGGTGAGGACGTCGATGAGGTGCTGCTGGGGTTCGCGCACAAGCCGGATGGGCGGCGGCGCGGGGCGGGTGGTGCCTGTCTCTT
>NZ_SMKB01000077.1:0-29313 GCF_004348575.1 Actinomadura sp. 7K534 | reverse complement strand
GCGAGGGCGGCCACGGGGCGACCCGACCAGAAAACTGGCCGAGCCGATAAAGGCACTGGCTTTTAACACGCTGTTGAGTTCTCAAGAAACGGACACCCACCGCGCCGAACCCCGCTCCCGCGGACCCCGGCTCCGGGGCAACCACTCCAGCCTACCCGATCTATCCCGCTTCATCCAACTCTGGGATAGTTCGGCCCAGTACGTCCTTTTTCAAGCGGAGACACGTCTCCACCGGGAGAGTTCGTAGTGGGTTCCCCTCGGGCCGGCCGCCTTTCGGCGTCTCGCTCCCCCTTGGGGCGAGTAGAACATTAGATCCGCCCGCCGGGACCGTCAAATCAGCCTCGCCGAGTGCGAAACCCCAGGTCATCACAGCTTTCAAGGCTCTTATCCTGCCCTGGGACCCGGCCTTGTAACCGCACTGTGACGTGTGTTTGCCGAAGTTTGCCCTCGTGATGGCGACGGCCCACCCGGTTCACTCCGGGTGGGCCGTCGCACGGCGGTTCAGGACGAGGTCACCTCGACGCCGCCCACGTTGCGCTTGCCGCGCCGCAGGACGAGGAAGCGGCCGTGGAGGAGGTCGGAGGCGGCCGGTGCGGCGTCCTCCGATTCGACCTTGGCGTTGTTGAGGTAGGCGCCGCCCTGGGCGATGGCGCGGCGTGCCTCGGACTTGCTCTTGCACAGGCCGGACGCCGCCAAGAGGTCCACCACGGGCGGCAGCTCCCCCGGTGACACCTCCGCGCGCGGCACTTCGGCGAGCGCGGCGCGCAGCGTCCGCTCGTCCAGCTCCTCCAGGGCGCCCTGCCCGAACAGGGCCCGGGAGGCCGCCACGACGCGCGCGGTCTCGTCCTCGCCATGGACGAGCGTGGTCATCTCCTCGGCGAGCGCGCGCTGCGGGGCACGGGCGGCCGGGCGGTCGGCGCCCTGCTTGACCAGGTCCTCGATCTCCTCCCGGGAGCGGAAGCTGAAGACCTTGAGGAAGTTCTCCACGTCCCGGTCGTCGGCGTTGATCCAGAACTGGTAGAACGCGTACGGCGAGGTCAGCTCGGGGTCGAGCCAGTAGGTCTCGCCGCCGGCCGTCTTGCCGAACTTGGACCCGTCCGCCTTGGTGAGCAGGGGCGTGGTGAGCGCGTGCGCGGCGCCGCCCTCGGCGCGGCGGATCAGGTCGACGCCCGCGGTGAGGTTGCCCCACTGGTCGCTGCCGCCGGTCTGCAGCCGGCACCCGTACCGCCGGTACAGCTCCAGGAAGTCCATGGCCTGGAGGAGGACGTAGCTGAACTCGGTGTAGCTCATGCCGGTGCTGTCGAGGCGGGCCTTGACCGTCTCGCGGGCCAGCATCCGGTTGACCGGGAAGTGCTTGCCGATGTCGCGCAGGAACTCGATGGCCGTCATCTGGCCGGTCCAGTCGAGGTTGCTGACCATCGTGGCGCCCGTCGGGCCGTCATGGAAGTCGAGGAACTTCGACACCTGTCCGTGGATCCGCTCGACCCAGGCGGCGATGGTCTCCTCGGAGTTCAGGACGCGTTCGGCGCTCTTCCCGCTCGGGTCGCCGATCAGGCCGGTGGCGCCGCCGACGAGGCCGAGGGGCCGGTGCCCGGCCCGCTGGAAGCGGCGCAGCATGAGGATCTGGATGAGGTTGCCGAGGTGCAGCGAGGGCGCCGTCGGGTCGAACCCGCAATAGAGCGTGACCGGTCCCGCGGCGAGCAGCGCCCGCAGTTCGTCCAGGTCGGTGGACTGCGCGATCAGGCCGCGCCACGCGAGATCGTCCAGGATGTCGGTCACGGTCTCCCTCGTCTCAGTTTCCGCGTTCGGTGTGCCCACCAGAGTGCCGGGTGGGCACGTGTCAGACCAACGTTATTCAGCGCGCGCCGACGAAGGCGTCGGCTGGGACGAACACCTCGTGCCCTGTGGTGAAGGTTACGCGGACGCCCTTGGCGTTCCAGGTCACCGACTTGACGGCGGGCGGTCCGCCGGGTCCGGCGCCGTGGTCGAAGTCGATGAAGTGCCCGTACCCGAAGTTCGGCTCGGGGCCTACGAACAGCTGATAGGCGCGGTGCCGGCCGAAGACGAAGCTGCGTTCGCGGAGCAGGCCGACGTAGTGGGTCCGGGGCCCGCCGCTTTCGTCCCCGTAGGTCACCGACGCCGGCTGGCGGTGGACGTCGCCGAGCTTCTCGGTGCGGTGCAGCCAGCCGCTCGTGTCGAGGACGAAGAGCATCAGCAGCACGGCGAAGGCGATGTAGCCCGCCGCGCCCGCGAGGATCGGTGCCATCCGTGCCGGCGGTAACGCCCGCGGTGCGGCCCCGGCGTCCGCCGTCTGCGGAGCGGCGTCAGTCATCGGCGGTGACCCTCTTCCGGGGGACGTGCCGGCGGTACGGGGAGACGGTCGGGTCGCCGTCGATCCAGTAGCGCCACGGGACGTCCTTTGCGCCGTTCACGCCGGTGCGCGGCCCCGTCCTGATGAGGGCGGGGTCGGCGGGTTCACCGGCGTGGACGGTGAGCGGCCCTTCGGGGGAGCAGACGTCCAACCCGTTCTGCTCGCGGGCGACGCCGAGCGCCTGGCAGAGCCGGGCGGGCCCCCGGGCGAGGTCGCGGACGGTGGAGCGCGGGCGCCGGGCCCGTGCCGCCTCCTCCCCCTCGACGATCTCGCCGGCGCGGAGCAGCACCGCCATGGACGTCCCGTCCGGCCCGCACACGAGGTTCATGCAGAAGTGCATGCCGTAGGTGAAGTAGACGTAGGCGTGGCCGGGCGGCCCGAACATCACGGCGTTGCGCGCGGTCTTCCCCCGGAAGGCGTGGGAGGCCGGGTCCAGTGGGCCCGCGTACGCCTCGACCTCGCTGAGCCTGACCGCGACGTCCCCCTCGGGCGTGCGGTGCCTGACCACGCGCCCGAGCAGCGACGGCGCGACTTCTTCGACCGGCCGGTCGAAGAAGTCGCGTGGCAGCGGCTCTCCGCTCATCGAAATCACCTCGGGGGCGGCGTCACCGCCGTGTCGGCCGGATCCGGACGATCCGCGTGCGGGGGGGGTGCGGGTCAGCCGTCGGAGCCGGCGGCCCAGGCGGCGTGCTCGTTGACCAGGGTGCGCAGGGTGTCGAGCTGCTCGCGGACGCGGTCGGGGGCGGTGCCGCCGTACGCCTTCCGGGACGCCAGGGCGCCCTGGACGTTGAGGACCTCGCGGACGTCCGGGGTCAGGTGCGGCGACACCTTGCCGAGTTCCTCGTCCGTCAGGTCGTCGAAGTCCTTGTCGTGGACCTGGCACCACACGACGAGGTGCCCGACGACCTCGTGGGCGTCGCGGAACGCCACGCCGCGGCGGACGAGCAGCTCGGCGAGGTCGGTGGCGAGCGCGAAGCCGTCCGGCGCGAGGGCCTCCAGCCGCTCGGTGTTGACGCGCATCGTCGCGATGAGGCCGGACATGGCGGGCAGGACGAGCAGCAGCGTCTCGACGGCGTCGAACGCGCCCTCCTTGTCCTCCTGCAGGTCGCGGTTGTAGGTGAGCGGCAGGCCCTTGAGGGTGGTGAGCAGCCCGACGAGGTGCCCGATGAGGCGGCCCGCCTTGCCGCGCGCCAGCTCGGCGACGTCGGGGTTCTTCTTCTGCGGCATGATCGACGACCCGGTGGCGTAGGTGTCGTCCATCTCGATCCAGCGGAACTCCTGCGACGCCCAGAGGCAGATCTCCTCGCCGAGGCGCGACAGGTGGACGCCGATCAGCGCGGCGGCGAAGAGGAACTCGGCGACGAAGTCGCGGTCGGCGACGGCGTCCATGGAGTTCGGCGCGGCGGAGTCGAAGCCGAGCTCGGCGGCGGTGGCCTGCGGGTCCAGCGGCAGCGACGAGCCGGCGAGGGCGCCGGAGCCGAGCGGCGAGACCGCGGCGCGCCGGTCCCAGTCGCGCAGCCGCTCGACGTCGCGGGTGAGCGGCTGGACGTGCGCGAGGAGCTGGTGGGAGAACAGCACCGGCTGGGCGTGCTGCAGGTGCGTCATGCCGGGCGCGGCGACGCCGAGGTTGTGCTCGGCCTGCGCGATCAGCGCGGTCTCCAGCTCGACCAGCCGGGACACGATCTGGCGGGCGTGGTCGCGCAGGTAGAGGCGCAGGTCGGTGGCGACCTGGTCGTTGCGGCTGCGGCCGGCGCGGAGCTTGCCGCCGAGGGCGCCGAGCCGTTCCAGCAGGCCCCGCTCCAGGGCGGTGTGGACGTCCTCGTCGGCGACGGCGGGCCGGAACTCCCCGGACCGGCACGCCTCCTCCAGGTCGTCGAGGGCGCCGAGCATGCGGTCGAGCTCGTCGTCGGTGAGCAGCCCGGCCCGGTTGAGGACGCGGGCGTGCGCGCGCGAGCCCATCAGGTCGTACGGGGCGAGCCGCCAGTCGAACTGGACGCTCACCGAGAGCCGCGCGAGCGCGTCCGACGGGCCGCCTTCGAACCGTCCGCCCCACAGCCGCGTCGGTGCCTTGGTCACTGGTCTCCTCTTCTTCCCACCGCTGGACTCTGCTTCCATCTCACCACGCCGAGGGCGCGTACGCGCGTGCGTGGGGACGCCGCGCACGGCGTCCCCACGCGGTGACAAGGCGCCTGCCACAGGGTACGGCGAAACCGTCCTCCGCCTTCACCCCGTTGCCTGCGGCGCCTGCTCAGGCGTCGCGGTCCCGCTTCGCCGCGATCTTGCTGGGCAGGCTCCACAGCTCGACGAAGCCCTTGGCGAGGCTCTGGTCGAAGGTGTCGCCGGTGTCGTAGGTGGCGAGGTCGTAGCTGTAGAGGGACGCGTCGCTGCGCCGCCCGGTGACGACGGCGCGGCCGCCGTGCAGCGTCACCCTGACCTCCCCGGACACGTGCTTCTGCGTGTCGGCGATGAACGCGTCCAGAGCGTCCTTCAGCGGCGAGAACCACAGGCCGTCGTAGGCGAGCTCGCCCCAGCGCTGGTCGACGGACCGCTTGAAGCGGGCGAGGTCGCGTTCGACGGTGACGTTCTCGAGCTCCATGTGCGCGTTGATGAGCACGATCGCGGCGGGCGCCTCGTAGACCTCGCGGCTCTTGATGCCGACGAGCCTGTCCTCGACCATGTCGATCCGGCCGACGCCCTGGGCGCCGGCGCGCCGGTTCAGCTCGGCGATGATCTGGTAGGGGGTGAGGGGGCGGCCGTCGAGCGCGACGGGGACGCCGGAGGCGAAGGTGATGACGACCTCGTCGGCCTCGCGCGGGGCGGCGGGGTCGGCGGTGTAGTCGTAGACCTCCTCCGTCGGGCCGTTCCAGATGTCCTCCAGGAACCCGGTCTCGACGGCGCGGCCCCACAGGTTCTGGTCGATGGAGTACGGCGACTTGGCGGAGACGTCGATCGGGAGGCCCTTGTCCTCGGCGAACGCGATCGCCTTGTCGCGCGTCCAGGCGAAGTCGCGGGCGGGCGCGATGACCTTCAGGTCCGGGTTGAGCGCGGACAGGCCGGCCTCGAAGCGGACCTGGTCGTTGCCCTTGCCGGTGCAGCCGTGCGAGACCGTGGTGCCACCGAACTCGCGGGCGGCCGACACCAGGTGCTTGACGATCAGCGGCCGGGACAGCGCGGACACCAGCGGGTAGCGGTCCATGTAGAGGGCGTTGGCCTGCATCGCGGGGACGCAGAAGTCCGCGGCGAACTCCTCCTTGGCGTCCACGACGACGGCCTCGGCCGCGCCGCACGCGAGGGCCCGCTTGCGGATGGTGTCGAGGTCCTCGCCGCCCTGGCCGACGTCGACGGCCACGGCGATGACCTCCCCGCCGGTCTGCTCGGCGAGGTACGGGATGGCGACGGAGGTGTCCAGGCCCCCGGAGTACGCCAGGACGACGCGCTCGCTCATGATCGTTATCTCCTGTGTGTGAAGTTTCGGTGGATGCTGGCTGGGACCGGGCCGTGCGGCCCTAGCTTCGTCGTTCGCGCCCGCCGGTGAGCCGCAGCAGCGCCTGCGCGACGTCGTCCCCGCCGTTCGGGTCGCGGGCGATGACGAGGATCGAGTCGTCGCCCGCGACGGTGCCGAGGATGGTCGGCCATTCGGCGTGGTCGATCGCCGAGGCCAGGTACTGGGCGGCCCCCGGCGGGGTCCGCACCATGACCAGGTTGGCGGACGCCTCGGCCGAGACGAGCAGCTCCGCGGCGAGCCGGGAGAGCCGTCCGGTGAAGGTCTCGGCGGTGCCGGTGCGGGCCCGCCGGATCCGCTCGCCGCCCTCCCCGGGGACGGCGTAGATCAGGCTGCCGTCGTCGGCGCGCAGCCGCACGGCGCCGATCTCCACCAGGTCGCGCGAGAGCGTGGCCTGGGTGACGTCGACGCCCTCGTCCGCGAGGAGCTTGGCGAGCTCCCCCTGCGAGTGGACGGGGTGCCGGGTCAGCAGCTCGATCACCCGGGCGTGCCGGGCGGCCTTGGTCATGGGGGTCGTCACCGGGCGCGCTCCAGGAGCCAGACGAGCAGCGCCTTCTGGGCGTGCAGCCGGTTCTCCGCCTCGTCCCAGACCCGGCTGTGCGGGCCGTCGAGGACGGACGCGGCGATCTCCTTCCCGCGGTAGGCGGGCAGGCAGTGCAGGACGATCGCGTCGGAGGCGGCTCCGGCCAGCAGGTCCTCGGTGACGGCGTAGGGCTCGTACAGCGAGGTGTCCTTGCCGTCCTGGCCCATCGACACCCAGGTGTCGGTGGCGAGGACGTCGGCCCCGGCCGCGGCCTCGCCGGCGTCGTCGGTGACCGTCACCGACCCGCCGGTCTCGGCGGCGATCCCGGTGGCGCGGGCGACGACGGCGGGGTCGGGCGCCAGGGACGCGGGCGCGCCGATCCGGACGTGCATCCCGGCGGTGGCGCAGCCGAGCAGGTAGGAGTGCGCCATGTTGTTGGCGCCGTCGCCGAGGTAGGCGAGGACGGCGCCCGCGAGGCCGCCCTTCGCCTCCTTGACGGTCTGCAGGTCGGCGAGGACCTGGCAGGGGTGGAACTCGTCGGTGAGGGCGTTGACCACGGGAACGGTCGTGCCGGCGGCCATCTCGTCGATGCGCTCCTGCCCCGCCGTCCGCCACACGATGGCGCTGACCTGGCGTTCCAGGACCCGGGCGGTGTCGGCGATGGTCTCGCCGCGGCCGAGCTGACTGGTTCCCGCGTCCATGATGAGCGGGTGGCCGCCGAGCTCGGCGATACCGGTGGCGAAGGAGATCCGGGTCCGGGTGGACGGCTTGTCGAAGAGGACCGCCACGGACCGCGGTCCGTCGAGCGGCCGGAACCCGAACCGGTCCTTCTTCGCCTGGGCGGCCAGCTCCAGGACCTCGGCCTGCTCGGCGGGCGAGAGGTCGTCGTCGCGGAGGAAGTGCCTGGTCATCGTCAGCCCTCCTTTCCGGAGGCGGCGTCGTCGAGGATCGCGGGGAACGCGTCGGTGAACGACCGCGCCTGCCCGGCGGTGAGGGTGAGCGGCGGAGCCATCCGCAGCGCGTCCGGCTGGAGCGCGTTGATCAGGAAGCCGGCGTCGCGGGCGGCGGCCTCCACGGCGGGGGCGTGCGGCCCGGTGAGGACGGCGGCGCGCCAGAGCCCGCGCCCCCGCACCCCCGCCAGCAGCGGGTGGTCGACGGCGCCGAGCCCGGCGGCCAGGGCCTCCCCCACCGAGACCGCGTTGCCGAGCAGGCCGTCCTTCTCGATCGTGGTGAGGACGGCGAGGGCGGCGGCGGCGCAGACGGGGTTCCCGCCGAACGTGCTGCCGTGGTCTCCCTTGGCGAACAGCTCGCCGTGGGCCCCGAACGCGATGCACGCCCCGATCGGCAGGCCCCCGCCGAGGCCCTTGGCGAGGGTGAGGACGTCCGGTTTCGCGTTCTCGTGCTCGAAGGCGAACCAGGTCCCGGTGCGGCCGATCGCCGACTGGATCTCGTCGGCGACGAACAGCGCGCCGGTGGCGTCGCAGATCTCGCGGACGGCGGCGAAGTACCCCTCCGGCGGCGGGACGACCCCGGCCTCCCCCTGCGTGGGCTCCAGGAAGACCGCCGCGCAGTCCTCGCCGGCCGCGGCCTTCAGCGCGTCCGCGTCGCCGTAGGGGACGAACCGGACGTCGATCCCGAACGGGCCGAACGGCTCCCGGATCGACGCCTTCCCCGTCAGCGCCAGCGCCCCCATGGTCCGGCCGTGGAAGCCGTTCTCCGCCGCGACGATGTACGACCGGCCGTTCGCCTTGCCGTACTTGACGGCGAGCTTGAGCGCGCACTCGTTGGCCTCGGTGCCGCTGTTGGCGAGGAACACCCTGCCGCCGCCGCCCAGCAGGTCCAGCAGCCGCTCCGCGAGCAGCACCTCCGGCTCGTGCAGGAACAGGTTGGACGTGTGCGCCAGCGTCGTGACCTGCGCGGACACCGCCTCGACGAGAGCGGGGTGGCCGTGCCCGAGCGAGCTGACCGCGATCCCGGCGATCAGGTCGAGGTACTCGCGGCCGGCGGTGTCCCAGACCCGGCAGCCCTCGCCGCGCGCCAGTGCGAGCGGCGGGACGCCGTAGTTCGGCATGAACGCGGCCTCGTACCGCTCCCTCAGGCCGCTCATGCGGGCTCCGCTCCCGGTCCGCCGGGCAGCACCATCGTTCCGATCCCTTCGTCCGTGAAGATCTCCAGCAGCAGCGAGTGCGGGACGCGCCCGTCCAGCACGTGCGCCTGCGGCACGCCGCCGCGTACGGCGGTCAGGCACGCCTCCATCTTCGGCACCATCCCCGCCGACAGGCCCGGCAAAAGCACGGCGAGCTCGTCGGTGGTGAGGCTGTCGATCACGTCGTCGCTGTCCGGCCAGTCCGCGTACAGGCCCTCGACGTCGGTCAGGACGACCAGCTTCGTCGCGTCCAGCGCGACGGCCAGCGCCGCCGCGGCCGTGTCGGCGTTGACGTTGTAGACCTCGCCGTCGTCGCCGCGCGCGATGCTGGAGATGACCGGGACCCGGCCGTCGTCCAGCAGCGCCCGCACCGCCCCGACCTGCACCTCGACGATCTCGCCGACCTGGCCGATGTCGACGGGCTCGCCGTCCACCACCGCGTGCTTGCGCTCGGCGGTGAACAGGTTCGCGTCCTCGCCGGACATGCCGAGCGCGAACGGCCCGTGCCGGTTGATCAGCCCGACGACGTCGCGCTGGACCTGGCCGGTCAGCACCATCCGGACGACCTCCATGGCCTCCGGCGTGGTCACCCGCAGCCCGGCGGTGAACGTCGAGTCGATGCCGTTGCGGGCGAGCGCCGCGTTGATCTGCGGACCGCCGCCGTGCACGATCACCGGCTTCAGCCCGGCGTAGCGCAGGAACACGACGTCCTCGGCGAACGAGTGGCGCAGTGCCTCGTCCGTCATCGCGTGCCCGCCGTACTTGATCACGACGGTCCGGCCGTGGAACCGCTCCAGCCACGGCAGGGCCTTGATGAGGGTCTCCGCCTTGCTGAGGACGCCCGCCCGGTTCTTGCGCATCTGCGCGCCCGAGGTGATCGCGCTCATGTCGAGTACGCCGAGTTCTCGTGGACGTAGTCGGCCGTGAGGTCGGTCGTCCAGACGGTCGCGCTGTGCGTGCCCGCCGAGAGGTCGACGGTGATCGTCACGTCGCGGGGACGCAGGTCGACCTTGTCGCGGTCGTCGCCGGGCGCGCCGTTGCGGCACACCCAGACGCCGTTGATCGCGACGTTGAGGTGGCCGGGCTCGAACACCGCGTCGGTGGTGCCGACCGCGGAGAGCACCCGGCCCCAGTTCGGGTCCTCGCCGTGGATGGCGCACTTCAGCAGGTTGTTGCGGGCGATGGAGCGCCCGACGGTGACCGCGTCGTCGTCGCTCGCGGCGCCGACGACCTCTATCGCGATGGCCTTGGACGCGCCCTCGGCGTCCACGAGCAGCTGCCGGGTGAGGTCGGCGCACACCTCGGTGAGCAGTGCCGTGAACTCGTCCTCGCCCGGGGCCGTTCCGGCGGCGCCGGAAGCCAGCAGCAGCACGGTGTCGTTGGTGGACATGCAGCCGTCGGAGTCGAGCCGGTCGAGGGTGACGGACGTGGCCGCGCGCAGCGCCCGGTCGAGCGTCTCGGCGGGAAGGTCGGCGTCGGTGGTGATGACGCACAGCATGGTGGCCAGCGACGGGGCCAGCATGCCCGCGCCCTTCGCCATCGCGCCGATCATGTAGCCGCCGGCGCCCTGCCGGAAGGAGATCTTCGCGACGGTGTCGGTGGTGCGGATCGCGTCGGCGGCGGCGAGGCCGCCGTCCCCGCGCGACAGCTCGGCGGCGGCCTCGCCGACGCCGGGCAGCAGCAGGTCCATCGGGAGCCGCTCGCCGATGAGGCCGGTGGAGCAGACCGCGATCTCGCCGGCCGAGTCCGCCAGCAGCTCGGCGGTCTTCTCGGCGGTGGCGTGGGTGTCCTGGAAGCCGGGGGCGCCGGTGCAGGCGTTGGCGCCGCCGGCGTTCAGCACGACCGCGCGGACGCGGCCGCCTTTGAGGACCTGCTCCGACCACAGCACGGGCGCGGCCTTGACGCGGTTGCGGGTGAAGACCCCGGCCGCGGCGCGGGACGGCCCGTCGTTGACGACGAGGGCCAGGTCGCGGTTCCCGCTGTCCTTGAGCCCGGCGACGACGCCGGCGGCGCGGAAGCCCCGCGGGGCGGTGACGCTCAAGGGGACACTCCGATCGTGGTGAGCCCGAGTTCTTCCGGGAGGCCGAGGGCGATGTTGGCGCTCTGCACCGCGCCGCCCGCGGTGCCCTTGGTGAGGTTGTCGACGGCGGCGACCACGACGATGCGGCCGGCGAGCTCGTCGAGGGCGACCTGGACGAGGACGGTGTTCGCGCCGAGCGTCATCGACGTGGCGGGCCACTGCCCCTCGGGCAGCAGGCCGAGGAACGGCTCCCCGGCGTAGGCGTCGCCGTAGGCGGCGCGCACCGCCGCGGCGGTGACGCCGGGCCGGGCCTTGGCCGTGCAGGTGGCGAGGATGCCGCGGCTCATCGGGGCGAGCGTCGGGGTGAAGGACACCGTGACCGGCTCCCCCGCGACCGCGCTCAGGTTCTGGATCATCTCGGGTGTATGCCTATGCGTACCGCCGGCGGCGTACGCGGAGACCGAGCCCATGACCTCGCTGCCGAGCAGGTGCGGTTTGAGGGCGCGTCCCGCGCCCGACGTGCCGGACGCGGCGACCACGACGACGTCGGGCTCGGCGAGCCCGGCGGCGAACGCCGGGAACAGCGCGAGCGACACCGCGGTCGGGTAGCAGCCGGGGACGGCGACGCGCCGGGCGGAGCGCAGCGCGTCCCGCCCGCCGGGCAGTTCGGGGAGCCCGTAGGGCCAGGTGCCCGCGTGGGGCGTCCCGTAGAACGCCTCCCAGGCGGCGGGGTCGGTGAGCCGGTGGTCGGCGCCGCAGTCGATGACCAGGACGTCCTCGCCGAGCTGCGCGGCGATCTCCGCGGACCGGCCGTGCGGCAGCGCGAGGAAGACGACGTCGTGGCCGGCGAGCGTGCCGGGGTCGGTCTCGGCCAGGACGCGCCCGGCCAGGGATCGCAGGTGGGGCTGGTGCGCGCCCAGTTCGGTGCCCGCGTTGGAGCCCGCCGTGAGCGTGCCGATCTCGAACTCTGGATGTCCCGCCAGGATGCGCAGCAGCTCGCCGCCCGCGTAACCGCTGGCGCCGGCGACCGCCGTCCGGATTCCCATGTCCGCCCTGCCCTTCGGAAGCAATGAGTAAGAGTATGCATGAGGTTGGATTTCTATACAACTCGAATCCGGCCGGGGCAATACGTCAACCAGAGTTGACATCTCCGAGCGCGTCAACCTACATTGACGCCGTGCCGGGGAAACTAATTAGGCATCTAAAGATTTGCCATCTGATCATCAGAGCTCTAACATCACCCCGATGAAGAACTTCGGCTTCGACGACCTGGAAGCGTTCCCGTCGATGGAGGAGTGGCCGATCGGCCGCTTGTTCGGGCTCGCCTCCCGGCTGTCCGGGCCGGTCGTGTGGCGGATCATCGAGCGGCACGGCATCAGCCCGACCGGGTTCTTCCTGCTGCGGCTGCTCATCGTCGAGGACGGCCTGCGCCCCGGCGAGGTCGCCAAGCGGCTGCTCGTCACCCCCGCCACGGTCACCTCCGTGGTCGACACCCTGGAACGCAACGGGCACGTCCGGCGCGAGCGCTCCTACCGGGACCGGCGCGGCGTGATGCTGCGCATCACCGACTCCGGCCGGCGGCTCCTCGCCGAGAAGTCCGGGCCCATCGGCCGCGACCTGTCGCGGCTCTACGACGTCGCGGACGAGGCCGACGAGGCCGCCGTCCGCAGGTTCCTGATCGCCCTGATCAGGCAGTTCGAGGACCACCCCCACCAAGAGACATGCTCCCGCGGAGAGGGAGCGGAGGGAGAAGGCGCATGACCGACCCCTCGGAGGCCGCCGTCCGCACGGCCGGCCTGGAGAAGACCTACCCCCCGTCCGGGCCGCGCCCGGCGGTTCCCGCCGTGCAGGGCATCGACCTGGACATCCCGCGCGGCGAGTTCTTCGGGCTGCTCGGCCCGAACGGCGCGGGCAAGTCGACCACCATCGGGATGCTCACCACCCTGGTCGTCCCCACCGGCGGCAGCGCGCACGTCCTCGGCCTGGACGTGGTGCGCGACGCCGTCGAGATCAAGCGCCGCATCGGGGTGGTCTCGCAGAACAACACCCTCGACAGCGACCTGACCGTCGCCGAGAACCTGGAGTTCCGCGGCCGGTACTTCGGGCTCGGCGCGCGCGACGCCCGCGCCCGGGCGGCCGAGCTGCTGGACCTGTTCGGGCTGGCCGACCAGCGCGGCGGCAACCCGTTCGAGATCTCGGGCGGGCAGGCCAAGCGCGTCATGATCTGCCGGGCCCTCATGCACGGCCCCGAGGTGCTGTTCCTCGACGAGCCGACCGCCGGGCTCGACCCGCAGACCCGGACCAACCTGTGGGAGGTGCTGCGCGGGCTGCAGGCCGCGGGGCAGACCATCGTGCTGACCACCCACTACATGGAGGAGGCCGAGGCCCTCTGCGACAGGGTCGCGGTCGTCGACCACGGCAGGATCCTCGCCAGCGGGACGGTGGACCAGCTCAAGTCCGGCGCCGGCGCCGACACCGTCGTCACGGTGACCTACGACGCGCCCGTGCCGGACGAGATCAAGGCGCTCGCCGACCGGGCCGGCGTCACCAAGGTCGAGGTGACCGACGGCCAGGTGCGGGTGTTCGCCGCCGACTCCGCCGGCCTCCTCGGCGAACTCGTCGCGATCGGCGCGGGCGCCGGTGTCGGCGTCACCGACGCGACCCAGCTCCGCCCCAGCCTGGAGACCGTCTTCCTCACCCTCACCGGAAGGGACTACCGCGAATGACCGCGCCCATGGTCCTCGCCCCGCCGCCGCCGGCGCGGGCGACGCTCCCCCGCACGTTCGCCGCGATGATGGCGCGCGAGGCGCGGGTGATGCGCAAGAACTTCCTGTCCACGTTCGTCCGGGTGCTGGTGCAGCCGGTCATGTTCGTCTTCGTGTTCGCCTACGTGCTGCCGAAGCTCGGCGGCGGCGCGATGGCGGTGCCCGGCGGGCCGACGTTCTCCACGATCCTGCTGCCGGGTCTCGTGGGCTCGTCCATCATCATGCAGGCGATGATGGCGGTGATCTTCCCCCTCATGATGGAGCTGAACTGGCAGAAGTCGATCACCGACCGGGCGCTGGCCCCGGTGCCGATCCCGCTGCTGGCCGCCCAGAAGATCGTCGCGGCGGCGGTCCAGGGGCTGATCGGCGGGCTGCTGGTGTTCCCCGCGGTGCTGCTCATCCACGCCGAGGGCGAGGCGCCCAGCGTGGACGTGGCGAACTGGCCGGTGCTGGTCCTGGTCATGGTGGCCGGGTCGCTGCTGTCGGCCGCGGGCGGCCTGCTGCTCGGCACGCTGATGAACCCGCAGAAGGTCCAGGTGCTGTTCGGGATGGTGCTGCTGCCGATGACGATGCTCGGCTGCGTCTACTACCCGTGGTCCGCGCTGGACGACATCCGCTGGCTGCAGATCCTCAGCCTGTTCAACCCGCTGGTGTACATCAGCGAGGGGCTGCGCAGCGCCCTCACGCCGGACGTCCCGCACATGCCGGCGTGGGCGTTCCTGCTCGCCCTCGTCGGCGGGACGGTCCTGGTGACGTGGGCCGCGACCCGCACCTTCACCAAGCGCGTCCTCACCTGACGGACGCCGTCAGCGGCGCGCGCCGGGGCCGGTGATGCGGACGTCGCCGCGGGTGGTCACCACGAAGACCTGCCAGTTGTAGTAGGCGTAGTAGGCACGCGGGTCGCTCTTCATCCGCCTCGCGTGCCGCTGCACCGCGTCGACGTACAGCGGGGTGGGGTTGTAGGCGTGCAGCGCCCGCCGGTAGTCGTCCGGCGCCCCCGACGCCTTCAGGTAGTTGGCGGCCCCCATGACCGCGTCGCGCGGGTCGTGGATGTCGCCGCCCATCCCGTACTGCCGCCAGGTCGCGGGCAGGAACTGCATGGGGCCCTTCGCCCCCGCCCAGCTCGGCGACTTGATCCGGCCGTACTTCGTCTCCACGAGCATGATGGCGGCGAGCACCTGCCAGTCGATGCCGAACCGCTTCCCGGCGTCCCCGAAGTGCTTCCGCAGCACGCCCGCCGGGAGCGGCTCCTGGGTCCGGAACTTGCCGAGGTCGTCCTCCGGCTTCGCCAGCTCCAGGAGCTTGCGGACGGCGACCGTGTTGTCGCGCGTCGCGGCGGCGACCCCGCCCGGGAGCAGGTCCCGCGTGCGCTTCTCTAGCCCGTCGTCCTTCGCCAGCACCCGGTAGATCCGCTGCTGCCGCAGGGCCAGGTGGACGACCGCGTCGGGCGGCCCGGTCCGGGACGGGTCGCTGCGCACCCACTCGTCCACCGCGAGCCGCAGGGCCCGGTCGGTCCGCTCCAGGTCCTGGGCCAGGCCCTTGGGGTCCTTCGCCAGCTTGCCGTCGGGCTCCGGCAGGGGCGTCGCCGTGGGTGAGGCCGACGGCGACGCGGCCCGCGGCGCGGGGGCCCGCTCGCGCTCGCCGCCCCCTCCGCCGCCGCATCCGGCCACCGCCAGCACCACCGCGGCGGCCAGGGCGCCGGACCGGCGTGTCGAGATCCGCATCATCCAGGCGACGATGCCCATCCCGGCGGCACCGGTCAACCCGGAGGACGCGCCCGGTTCGGAAGCACGAGCGGGGCCCGGGGGTCTAGCCGCCCCCGGGCCCCTGAGGTTGCCGCCCAATTCGCACGCCGGCACATGAATGGACGCGGATCAGTCTCAGACCGTCGCGCGATCCCGTTACGCCATCGCCCTCCGAGCAGAGCGAGCCGGATTCGAACCGGCATCTCGACGGTTTCCGTCCACGTCCGCGCGATCCGGCGATCGGCGGCGAATGCTGAGTCTGGAGCGAGAGTCTGAGATTGAGCGGGCGGCCGCCTCTACCTGTTGGGCTACCCCGGCGCGGGTGCCGGGGGCGGGAGTCGAACCCGCACTGTGTCGCACACCCTGGTCAGCTTCGGCTTCAGCTTCAGCTTGCGCTCCTCGCGCACCCCCCGCGCAGCGGCGGGGGGATCCTATTGAGTTGTCACGTGCGCCGTCCGCGGCCCCGGAGGGCCGCGGGAGGCCGGTCACCCGAACAGGTAGCCGAAGACCGCCTCACCGACGCGCTGGTCGGTGACCTCGGTCCCGTTGGCCTCCTCGCGGGCGAACTTGACCGCGTCCTGCAGCCGCTCGACGCGGCCGAGCAGCTCGTTGACCCGCCTGGCCGGCAGCGCGCCCGAGAACTTCACCGTCGTCCAGTGGCCGACGCTGACGTCCTCGTAGTACACCTCGACCTGGGCCGGGTGCTTCTCGGTCGCCTCCGCCTTGACGTGGTTGCGGGGCACCTTCTTGGTCTTCACCGTGCGGACCGCCTCGGTGCGCCACACGTCGGTGGACGGGTCGAACGTCCACGTCTCCGCGGCGTCCAGCACCGGCAGCTTCTTGACGAACGTGTGCAGGTCCTTGAGCTGCTTCTCCAGGAAGAGCAGGTAGGAGACCGGGACGTCGCGCAGGAGCGTCGTGCCGTCGACCGTCACGTCGGCGCGGGCGACGCAGTTCGCCCAGTCCTTGGTGGCGGTGACGTCGAACAGCCGCGTCAGCGAGGCCGTCACGTCGCGCAGGACGTCGTCGACCTTCACCTGGACGCGGGTCGACTCGGCCGGCAGCTGCTCGCCCTCCTCGTCCTTCGGCTGGTAGGTCCGCGAGATGCCCGACAGCAGCGGGGCCTTCTGGACCGAATGGTGCGCGGCGGTCAGGTCCTGGAAGGACTTGCTCTTGACGCCCTTCTCGACCGCGATGATCTGGTTCAGCTTCGTCGGCACCCCGTCACTCTCCCCTCGATGCAGGACGACGCTAACAGCCACTGATCGCCATATCAGCGGGTTTTTCTACATGGGCCCTGCTTCGGTGAGGCCCGCCGCGCGGTCCACGCGCAGCCGGCGGGTGATGCCGAGGGTGCGCAGGAACGGCACGTCGTGGCTGGCCACGACGAGCGCGCCCTCGTAGGCCGCGAGGGCCTGCGCGAGCTGCGCGGCGCTCGCCAGGTCGAGGTTGTTGGTCGGCTCGTCCAGGAGCAGCAGCTTCGGGGCCGGTTCGGCGAGCAGCAGCGACGCCAGCACGGCGCGGAAGCGCTCGCCGCCCGACAGCGTCCCCGCCCGCTGCTCGGCCCGCGCGCCGCGGAACAGGAAGCGCGCCAGCCCGGCCCTGATCCGCGCCGGCGGCACCGACGGCGCCTGCGCGCGGACGTTGTCCAGCACGCTCAGCTCCTCGTCGAGGACGTCGAGCCGCTGCGGCAGGTACCGCACGCCGTCCACGCCGATCCTGACATCCACCCCCTCCTGGACGCGGTCGCCGACGAGCGTCCGCAGCAGCGTGGTCTTGCCCGAGCCGTTCGCGCCCTCCAGCGCGATCCGCTCCGGACCCCGGACGATCAGCTCCGACAGCGTCCCGGCCTCCGGCTCGGGCGCCGCCAGGCCCGTCACGGTGAGGACCGTCCGCCCGGCCGGGACGCGGGTGGCGGGCAGCTCTATGCGGATCTCCGCGTCGTCCCGGACCGCCTCCTCCGCCTCGGTGAGCCGGGTCCGGGCGCCGGCGAGCCGCTCCTCGTGCATGATGCGGTGCTTGCCGGCCGCCTCCTGCGCCTGTCGCTTGCGCATGCCCATGATGATCTTCGGCTCGCGCTTGTTCTCGTACATCTTCTTGCCGTAGCGCTGCCGCCTGGCCAGCTTGATGTGGGCGTCCTCCAGCTCGCGCTTCTGGCGGCGCAGGTCGGTCTCGGCGGCCCGCACCGCCCGCTCCGCCGCCTCCCGCTCCACTTCGAGCAGTTCCTCGTAGGCGGACAGGTTCCCGCCGAACGACCGGACCGCGCCGTCGCGCAGGTCGGCGATCTCGTCGACGCGGTCGAGCAGCTCCCGGTCGTGGCTGACGACGACGAGGACGCCCGTCCAGGACGCGACGGCGTCGTACAGGCGGTGCCGGGCGTCCAGGTCGAGGTTGTTGGTCGGCTCGTCCAGCAGCAGGACGCCGGGGCGGGCGAGGAACAGCGCCGCGAGCGCGACCAGCACGGCCTCGCCGCCCGACAGCGTCGGGACGGCCCGGTCCAGGCCGAGGTGGCCGAGGCCGAGCCGGTCGAGTTCGGCGCGGGCGCGCTCCTCGACGTCCCAGTCGTCCCCGACGGCGGTGAAGTTCTCCTCGGTGGCCTCGCCGCGCTCGATGGCGTGCAGGGCGGCGCGCGTCGCGCTGATCCCGAGCAGGTCCGAGACCGTGGCGGTGTCGTCCAGGACGAGGTTCTGCGGCAGGTAGCCGATCTCCCCCTCGACGGACACGGTCCCCGACAGCGGCTCCAGCTCCCCCGCGATGATCTTCAGCAGGGTGGACTTGCCGGAGCCGTTGACGCCGATCAGGCCCGTCCGGCGGGTGCCGAACGCGGCGTCGAGGCCGTCGAGGACGACGGTGCCGTCCGCCCAGGCGAACGACAGGCCCGAGCACACGATGGCGAATGACATGGGTGGCCTCCATGGGTGGTGAGCAGTTCAGGTGCTGGACGCATGGAGACACCGCGGGTCACGCGACGTGCCGGCGGGCATGAGAAAGCCCGGCGGTACGGAGTCCGCTCTGAGGTCACGTGCGCGGGCCGATGGGCCGGACGCGCGGTGTCGGACCTCAGATCCTCAATGGACTCCCCTGCCGGGCGGCGATGTGACGGAGTCGAGACTACCCCACCTCTTATCGCTACACAAGTAGCGTTAAGAAGTTCCCCAAAATGGAGGTGCCCCGGCCCGGAGTCGGGCCGGGGCACCTCCGTGCCGGTGGGTCAGGCTCCGCGCAGGACCGCGCCGGTGCGGTCGGACGCGGACGCCACGGCGGCGGCTCGGGCCTGCGACGCCTCCTCGGCGGTGAGGGTGCGGTCGGGCGCGCGGAACCGCAGGGCGTAGGCCAGGGACTTGCGGCCCTCGCCCACCTGCTCGCCGGTGTAGACGTCGAACAGCCGGATCGCCTCCAGCAGCTCGCCCGCGCCCTCGCGCAGCGCCGCCTCCACCTCGGCCGCCGGGACCGAGGCGTCGACGACCAGCGCCACGTCCTGGGTCGCGACCGGGTAGCTCGACACGTGCGGCGCGCGGACCGTGGCGGGGTCACCGAGGCGGCGCAGCTCCAGCTCCATCGCGCAGGACCGCGCGGGCAGCCCGTACGCCTTGAGGGTGCGCGGGTGCAGCTCCCCGGCGTGGCCGACGAGGGTGTCACCGGCGTAGAGCGCCGCGCAGCGGCCCGGGTGCCAGGGGGCGTGCTGGTCGGCCTTGGCCGTCAGCTCCACGCCGACCTCGCGGGCCACGGTGCGGGCCGCCTCGATCGCGTCCGCCCACATCGCGGGGCGGCCCTCGCCCCACCAGCCGGACGGCTCGCGGTCGCCCGCCAGGACGACGGCCACCCGGTACGGCTGGTCGGGCAGCGCCGCTTCGACGGCCGCGAGCTCCTCCTGCGTCGGCCCCCGGTCGACCGCCAGGCGGGGTGCGCGCTCGGCCGCGTCCGGACGCGGCCGGAACACCACGCCCAGCTCGAACAGGGCGGTGTCGCCGAAGCCGCGTCCCACGTTGAGCGCCAGCACCTTGAGCAGGCCCGGCAGCAGCGTGGTCCGCAGCAGCGGCTCCTGCTCCGACATCGGGTTCGCGAGGCGCAGCGTCCGGCGGCGAGCGTCGTCACCGGGGAGCTGGAGGCCGTCCAGGTCCTTGCCGGCGACGAACGGGAAGGTCAGCGCCTCGACGTAGCCGGCGCCCGCGAGGGCGCGGCCGACGCGGCGGCGCAGCCGCTGCCGGGCGGTCAGCCCCTTCCCCGCGACCGGGCGCGGGGCGCGGGCCGGGATGTCCTCGTAGCCCTCCAGCCGGATGACCTCCTCGGCGAGGTCGTTGGGGTCGGTGAGGTCGGGCCGCCAGGACGGCGGCGTCACCGCCAGCGTCCCGTCCCCCTCGACCGTGCAGCCGACCTGCTCCAGGCGGCGGACGACCGCGTCCCGCCCGTAGGCCACTCCCGCGACCCGGTCGGGGTGGCCGGCGTCCATCGTGACGGCGACCGGCTCGACGGGCACCTCGGCATGGGTGACGCCCGGCACGATCTCCGCGCCGCCCAGCTCCGCCAGCAGGCGCACCGCGCGGTAGGACGCGTACAGCGGCAGCTCGCGGTCGACGCCGCGCTCGAACCGGTAGGACGCCTCGCTGTGCAGCCGGTGGCGGCGGCTCATCCGGGCGGTGCCGATGTCGTCGAAGTGCGCCGCCTCGATGACCATGTCGGACGAGCGGTCGTCGATCTCGGTGGCGAGGCCGCCCATCGTGCCCGCCATCGAGATCGGGCCCGACTCGTCGGTGATGAGGATGTCCTCGGGGTCCAGCTCCCGCGTGACGTGGTCGAGCGTCTCCAACTTCTCGCCGGACGCGGCACGCCGCACCACGATCGGGCCGGTGAGCTTGTTCCGGTCGAAGGCGTGCAGCGGCTGGCCCAGCTCCAGCATCAGGTAGTTGGTGATGTCGACGGCCAACGACACCGGGCGCATCCCCGCGCGGTGCAGGCGGACCCGCATCCACATCGGGGTCGCCGCGTCCGGGTCGAAGCCGCGCACCTCGCGCAGCACGAACCGGTCGCACGCGGACGGGTCGGCGATGCTCGCCGGGTAGGCGTCCCGGTCGTCCTCCGGCCCCCGCGGCAGCTCCACGTCGGCCGGGTCCTTGAACGGCACGCCGTAGGCGGTCGCGGCCTCGCGGGCGACGCCGCGGATCGACAGGGCGTAGCCGCGGTCGGGGGTGACCGCGATGTCCAGGACGTCGTCGCGCAGGCCGAGCAGCTCGATCGCGTCCGCGCCGACGGGCGTGTCCGGCGGCAGGACGAGGATGCCGCTGTGGTCCTCCCCGATGCCCAGCTCGCTGACCGAGCAGATCATGCCCTCGGACACCCTGCCGTAGGTCTTGCGGGCGCCGATCTCGAAGCCGCCGGGCAGCACGCCGCCCGGCAGGATGACCACGACGCGGTCGCCGGCGGCGAAGTTGGTCGCGCCGCACACGATGTTCTGCGGCTCGCCGGTGCCGTTGGCGTCGCCGACGTCCACCTGGCAGTAGCGGATCGGCTTCTTGAAACCGGTCAGCTCCTCCACCGCCAGGACCTCGCCGACGACGAGCGGGCCGGTGATGTCGGCGCCGGCCCGCTCGACGGTCTCGACCTCCAGACCCGCCGCGATCAGCTCGGCGGCCAGCGCGCGGCCGTCCACGCCGGCCGGGAGCTCGACGTACTCGCGCAGCCAGGAAAGCGGGGCCCGCATCAGATCTCCATCCCGAACGGGAGGGTGAAACGCACGTCGCCCTCCACCATGTCGTACATGTCCTGGACGCCGTGCCGGAACATCAGCGTGCGCTCGACGCCGAGCCCGAACGCCCAGCCGCTGTAGCGGTCCGGGTCGACGCCGCAGGCCACCAGCACCCGCGGGTTGACCATGCCGCAGCCGCCGAGCTCGATCCAGCCCTCCGAGCTGCAGGTGCGGCACGGGTCGCCGCCCGGCTCGGCGGACGCGCCCCGGCACACGAAGCACTGCATGTCGACCTCGGCCGACGGCTCGGTGAACGGGAAGTACGACGGGCGGAACCGCGTCTTCAGGCCCGCGCCGAACATGCCGCCCACGAACGCGTCGATGCCGCCGCGCAGGTCGGCCATCGTGAGGCCCTCGTCGACCGCGAGCCCCTCCAGCTGGTGGAAGACGGGGCTGTGCGTGGCGTCCAGCTCGTCGGTGCGGAACGTGCGCCCCGGCACCACGACGTACACCGGCAGATCACGCGACAGCAGCGCCCGGATCTGCACCGGCGAGGTGTGCGTCCGCAGCACCAGCCCGGTCTCCTCCGAGCCGACGAAGAACGTGTCCTGCATGGTGCGGGCGGGGTGGTCGGGCTTGAAGTTCAGCGCGTCGAAGTTGAACCACTCGGCCTCGACCTCGGGCCCCTCGGCGACCTCGAAGCCCATCGAGACGAAGACGTCGGCCATCCGCTCCTGCATGGTGGTCAGCGGGTGGCGGGCGCCCCGGGGGGCGCGGTCCCACGGCAGCGTGACGTCGACGGTCTCCTCGATGAGGACGCGCTGGTCGCGCTCCTCCTCCAGTTCGGCCTGGCGCTCCTTCAGCGCCTTGGACACCGCGCCGCGGGCGGCGCCGATGCGTTTGCCGGCGTCGGCGCGGGCCGCGGGCGGCAGCGCGCCGATCTCGCGGTTGGCGAGCGCCAGCGGCGAGCGGTCCCCGGCATGGGCCAGGCGGACCCGCTTCAGCTCGTCGAGGTCGGCCGCCGCGGCGATGGCCGCGAGCGCCTCCTCGCGGGCCCGCTCCAGCTCCTCCGGCTGCAGCGCGGACACCTCGACGGGGTCATAGGACTTGTTGGGTGCAGACATGGTGGTGTGATCGACTCCGGTCGGCGTGGGACGCCCGCAGTCTAGTGCGCGGGCGATGAGGATCCGGAAAACGTGCGCGTGACGCGCTGGCCCTGCGGGGACCCGGTGGCGCCTCCGCCCGTGTAGCCGGGCGGCCGCGCGGCGTGCGCCGCGCTCAGGTGGCGTAGTCGGGGGCCCCTGCGGGCACGGTAAATCGGAACTCGGCGCCGCCGCCGGGCGCCCGCCGCACGGTGATCACGCCGCCGTGCGCCTCGACCAGGCCCTTGACGATGTAGAGCCCGAGGCCGGTGCCGCCGCGGCGGTTGCCGCCGGGGCCGCGCCAGAACTGCCGGAAGACGCGCTGGGCGGCCTCGGGCGGAATGCCCTCGCCCTCGTCGCGCACCGACACGGCCGCTCCCTCCTTGTGCGCGTCCGGCTCCACCACGATGGTGACGGTGCCGGCTCCGTGGCGCACCGCGTTCTCCACGAGGTTACCCAGGATCTGGCCCATCTTGTCGGGATCGAGCCACATCTCCGGCAGGACGCCGCGGGACTCGAAGCGGAACCGGTCCTCCGGCTCCCCGGCGGCGACGCGGCCCGCGATGACCTTGCGGACCTCCTCGGGCAGGTCGACGACCTGGCGGTGCATCTCCAGCCGGCCGGCCTCGATGCGGGACACGTCCAGCAGCTCGGTGATCAGGCGGGTGACCCGGTCGGCGTCGGCGTTGACCGTCTCCAGCATCACGCGCTTCTGGTCGTCGTTGAAGCGGTGCCACTTGGCCAGCAGCGTGGCGGTGAAGCCCTTGACGCTCGTCAGCGGGGACCGCAGCTCGTGCGCCACGGTGGACACGAGGTCGGCGCGGTCGCGTTCCTGGCGGGCGCGGTGCAGCGCGTCGCGCAGGCACACGGTGAACCGTTCCACACCGCCATCGGCGTTCCGCCGGTACGCGGCCGTCACCAGCAGTTCCGTGCCGCCGGGCAGGAACAGCACGCGCTCGGGGTGGCGGGTGCGGGTGCGGAGGCCGTCGTAGGGGGCCAGGCACTTCCACCAGTCGCGGCCCTCCGCGTCGTGCAGCGGCAGGACGTCGCGGAAGTCGCGGCCCAGGGCGGACGCGGCGGCGATCCCGGTCATCCGCGCGGCGGCGGCGTTGAAGACGACGACCCGGGCGTCGCGGTCGGCGACCAGCATCCCGTCGGGAAGGTCGTCCGGCGACACCCCCGCGGAGTCCGGCCCGGGCCCGGCCGCGGGCGCGCGCGCGGCCACGCGAGGGGGTTCCTCTCCGCCCACAGCGGCCTCCACAACACCGAAGAGAACGCGGCCTGTCGAGAAGAGACTCTAGCCGCAGTCGGGCATATGACGGGAGCCGGAAACCGCCCCGCGGAAAGGGATGTGTGGCCCTCGGGCGGCGTTCCGGCGGGGACGGGGCGGGGCGTCACCGGGACGCCGGGCACGTCAGCCGGACGCGGTGGACGAGTCCAGCGCGTCGAGCGCGCCCTGCACGTCCGCGTGCACGGCGAACAGCCGGTGCAGCCCGGTGATGCGCAGCAGGCGCAGCTGGGCGGGACGCACCCCGGCGAGCACGATCTCGCCGCCGGTCGCGGCGATCTGGTTGTGCGCCGCGACCAGCGCGCCGAGCCCGGCCGCGTCGCAGAACGGCACGGCAGTGAAGTCGGCCACCAGCCGGCGCGGCCCCGCGCCGTGCAGCTCCACGAGCCTCGCCCGCAGGACGTCGGCCGTGCGCAGGTCGATCTCGCCGTCGACCACGATGACGGCCGCGTCGCCCCGGACTCGGGCGACGGCGAGGTCCAGCCCGGCCTCGGGCTCGGCGACGGCGGCTCCTACGCCGGGGGCCGCGGCCGGCCGCGGAGCGGCCGACGCGGAGAGCGCAGTGGGCGCGGAGGGCGCGGCGGCTCCGGGCGGAGCGGCCGTGCGGCACCTCACCTCCGGCACGCGCCGGCCCGCCGCCCTCCTGGACGGCCTGAACTCGTCGGTCATCACGTTTCGCCCCCAACTCTGCACGGCGCCGTCGCCGCCCCTGGTCAACGCACTGATCATCACCGTAGGCCGCGGAACCGGCCGGCGCACTCCCTCGCCGGACCCGTATCCCGCTCCTACCTGCGAAGGAGCCCCGCATCGCGGCGGACCCCCTGCCCGCCGCACGTGCGCAGAACATTTTCGCAGCTCACCGGTCGGAAAACGACACCCGAGGCGACCGATTGCGGCCATCCGATCACGCAACGCATCGAATCGCCGCACCCGCCCTCACGTACGGTCGTCCCGCCCGGTCCTTCTCATCCCGGCGGAACCGCCCGGCCCGCCGGGCCGGCACTCCGCTGGGCGCGTGCCGAGGCGTACAGGCATACGGCCGCCGCCGTCGCCAGGTTCAGGCTCTCCGCGCGCCCGTAGATGGGGACCCTCACGACCTCGTCGGCGTGGGCGAGGATCTCCTCGGGGAGCCCCCACGCCTCGTTGCCGAACACCCAGGCGGTCGGCCGCGCGAGCAGGCCCTGGTCGATCGCCTCGTCCAGGGTGCGGCCGCCCGCGCCGTCGGCGGCCAGGACGGTGAGCCCGGCCCCCTTCAGCTCGGCGGCGAGCTCGCCGAACCGCGGGCCGACGACGACAGGCAGGTGGAACAGGCTGCCCGCCGAGGCCCGCACGCACTTGCCGTTGTACGGGTCGACGGACGCGTCGGTGAACACGACCGTCTCCGAGCCGGCGGCGTCGGCGGTGCGCAGGACGGTGCCCGCGTTGCCGGGGTCGCGGACGTGCGCGAGGACGGTCACCAGCCGCGGCCCCGCCTTCAGCGCCTCGTCCAGCGGGACGTCGACGAACTCGCAGACCGCCAGCAGCCCCTGCGGGGTGACGGTCTGGGCCAGTTCGGCCATGATCTCGCCGCTGACGCGCAGTACCGGCGCGCCGGCGCGCTCCGCGGCGAGGACCAGATCGGGATGGCGGGCCTCGGCCTCGGCCGTGGTGAACAGCTCGGCGAGCCCGCCGGGGATCTCCAGCGCCTCGCGCACCGCCTGCGGCCCCTCGGCGAGGAACCGGTGCTCGCGGCGCCGGAAGGCGCGCTTGGCGAGCCGGCGAGCGGCCTTCACCCGTGGTGATCGGAGGGAGGTCAGCTCGCGGCCCGCCATATCGCTGTGATCGCCTGTCGCCGGGAGCCCGGGGTCAGGCGGCCTCCGAGCCCTCGGCCGGAAGCGCGTCCTTGGCGACCTTGACCAGCGCGGTGAACGCCGCCGGGTCGTTGACCGCCAGCTCGGCGAGCATGCGGCGGTCGACCTCGATCTCCGCGGCCTTCAGGCCCTGGATGAACCGGTTGTAGGTGATGCCGTTGGCGCGGGCCGCGGCGTTGATCCGCTGGATCCACAGCCGGCGGAACTGGCCCTTGCGGTCCTTGCGGTCCCGGAACGCGTACGTCATCGAGTGGAGCTGCTGCTCCTTGGCCTTGCGGTACAGGCGCGAACGCTGACCGCGGTAGCCGCTCGACCGCTCCAGGACGACCCGACGCTTCTTGGCGGCGTTGACCGCCCGCTTCACGCGTGCCACGTGATGAACTCCTTCGTGGGGGCCGGGGCCATGCCAGCCTCGGCCGGTCGCTGATGTTGCAGATCGAGGGCTACTTGCGCAGCAGCTTCTTGATGTTCTTGGCGTCGGCGTCGGCCACCACGGCCGGGCCGTCGAGCCGCCGGGTCCGCTTGGACGGCTTGTGCTCGAGCAGGTGGTTCTTGTTGGCGCGGCGGCGCATCACCTTGCCGGAGCCGGTCACCTTGAAGCGCTTCTTGGCGCCGCTGTGCGTCTTGGTCTTCGGCATGGTCGCCGTCGTCTCCTTCTTTCCGGCTCCCGTGCGGAACGCATGGGAGCGCGCCTGATCGGCGCATCGCACGGGGTTCCGTGGACACGCCAGGTCAGGCATCAACGTACGTGCGCCGCGACCTCGCCTCGGTGCGAGGTCGCGGAGTCCGGGACCGCCGCGTGGCCGGTCCCGAACGGCCGTCAGGCGGTGCTCTCGGCCTCCTGCCCGCGGGCCGTCTTCTTCTTGTGCGGACCGATCACCATGATCATGTTCCGGCCGTCCTGCTTGGGCCGCGACTCGACGAAGCCGAGCTCCTCGACGTCGTCGGCGAGCCGCTGCAGCAGCCGGTAGCCGAGCTCCGGGCGGGACTGCTCGCGGCCACGGAACATGATCGTGACCTTCACCTTGTCCCCGGCCTTCAGGAACCGCACCACGTGACCCTTCTTGGTCTCGTAGTCGTGCGGGTCGATCTTCGGGCGGAGCTTGATCTCCTTGATGACCGTGTGCGCCTGGTTCTTCCGCGCCTCACGTGCCTTCATCGCGGACTCGTACTTGAACTTGCCGTAGTCCATGAGCCGGGCGACGGGCGGACGCGCGGTGGGCGCCACCTCGACCAGGTCGAGGTCCGACTCACGCGCGATCTCAAGGGCCTTGGCGATGGGCACTATGCCCACCTGTTCGCCGTTCGGGCCGACGAGCCGGACCTCGGGCACGCGAATGCGGTCGTTGATACGCGGTTCGGCGCTGATGGGACCTCCTTGGGGCCGTTCTCAAGTTCGTTGGACCGGTCGTACCCCGAGGCTTCCACAGGAAAAGCCCCGCACGACTCACGCACGGGGCCACCTTCGGTCTCCTGGACGGCGGAGCCGTCCGAGGACGACGGCGCGACGGGCGTGGAGCCCGCTCGCCGGACCGAGGACCCACCGGCTTCGGGGTCTGGGGTCGTCCCCAGACCGACACCGCGGGCTCCGGCGAGCCGCCCTGCTGGGCGGCGAACAGGAACCGCGGCCTCTTCGGCCGGTCAGGTGGGAGGTGGCCTCCGCTTTGAGCGCCCGGTCCGCGCCACCGCGTCGGTCGCGCGCACAGGGCCGGTCGGCCACCCACATTACCATCTGCGGGCACCGTGTGCCCCGGTCGATGGCTTGCGATCTCGCGGCTTTCGCGGCCGGTCAGCGTGAGGTACGCCACCTTCGTCAACGTGCCGGGACGCCGGCCCATTCCCGGACCGGGTGATGAGGTTGTGGCGGGACCGGCCTCTCGGCGTGCCCGGCCCCGGCTGTTACCTTGAGGCGACGACGGCCCTGCGGGGCCGGCACCAGGGAGGTGGTTCCCGCCATGCCCCCGGCAGGGGCCGGCGCACCCGGCTCCCGCACTTCGTTCGCACCGGTCAGGCTGGAATTCGCCCAGAAGGCGTTCATCGTCTCCGGCGGGCGGCTGCTGCTGGTCCGCAAGGCCGCGTCCGACCCGTTCCATCCGGGGCGCTGGGAGGTGCCGGGCGGGCGCCTGGAGGTGGCGGACGACCTGGACCTCGACGACCACATCCGCCGGGAGGTCTGGGAGGAGGTCGGCATCAAGATCGAGCCGGGGCCGCCGTTCCACCTCTGGCAGTGGTTCATGCCCGACCGCACGGCGTCCTCCCCGGGCGGCCGGATACGCGTCGTGGCGGCGGCCCGCCGCTGCCGGCCGCTGACGCTCGACGCCGGCCTGGAGAACCAGGACTCCGGCGACCATCTCGACGACTGCGCCTGGGTGCCGCTGGAGGAGATCGGGTCCTACGACCTCATTCCGAGCCTGCGTCCGGTGATGCGGGCGTTCCTGGTCCCGCCCCGCTGAGCCGCCGCGACATGGCCCCGCCCCGACCGCCGGTGGAGTGGCCGGGCCTGGCGGGCGCCGGCGAGCGCCGGTTCAGCCTCCTGATCATCGGGGATGTGGGGATCGAGGTCCGGGCGTCGCTCCCGGACGTCCGCTTCGCGGAGTTGCACGCGGATCACCTCTCCTACGCGCCGGCCCGGGCCATGGTCGCCGGGACGGCCGTCAACCTGGCCCGGCGCGCGACGCGCCACTTCCGCCGGGTCGGCGTGCTGGCCAAGGTCGGCGACGACGACTTCACGCCGGTGATCCGCGGCGAGCTGCGGCGGCTCGGCGTGGCCGACCACCTGCGCGTCGAGGCGGGCGCGCCCAACGGCGTCGCGGTGATGCTGCGGGACCGGCCGTGCAGCGGCGGGCCGGGCAACCGGCTCCTGGTCGTCCGGGACGAGCCGCCGGGCCGCCGCCTCACCGAGCCGGAGGTCCGCGCGGCGGCGGGCGTGATCGGCGGCGCGGACGTCCTGGCCACCGACGGGTACTCGCTGCTGTCGCCGGTCTCGCGGGCGGCGCTGCACGCGGCGGCCCGGACGGCCCGGGACGCGGGGACGCGGGTCGCGTTCGACCTCGTCCCGCACGACGTCGACGGGCGGCTCCCGCCGGACGCCGTGCTGCCGATGCTGGGCCTGGCCGACCTCGTGATCTCCGAGGCTCCGACGCTCGCGCGGCTGCTCGGCCGTCCGGCACCGGTCGCCGCGCACGAGGTGCGGGAGCTGCTGCCGGCGCTGGACCGCGCGGTGGCCGGGTGCCCGCTGTGGCTGCTGCGGTTCGGCGCGACGTCCCTGGAGCGGGCGATCGCCTACCGGCGGGAGGGGTCGCCGCTGGAGTACCCGACCGGGTACGGGGACGGGGTCGAGCGCGTGGGCTTCGGCGACAGGCTGACGGCGGCCGAACTCTACTGGTGGCTGTCCTCGCCATCGGCGGCGGCCTGAACGTTCTCCAGCCGGCCGGCCGCCGTGCGCATCGCCTGGAGGGTCCGGAGGAAGCTGCGCCTGCTGCCGGGCAGCCCGAACGTCTCCTGCCAGCGCCAGGTCCCGCCGCGTCCCGCGGAGGTGACGGCCCAGCGCAGGAACTGGCTGCGCACGCCGTCGCCGGCGTGGACGGTGGCGAGGCCGTCCTCCTCCACCAGCAGGTAGGAGCGGCCGGCGCGGATGTACGCGCGCAGGGCGGCGCGGTCGGCGGGCGCGCCCGGCAGCCCGTGCGCCTCCACGGCCGGCCGCAGGCCGCGCGTCCCGGGCAGGAAGTGCCAGTGCGCGTGGTCGATGCAGGCGCCTCCGCCCTGGGGGGTGGCCGGTCCGTGCTCGAAGAGGACCAGGTCGCGGCTCCCGTACGCCTCGCCGTAGAGGCCGGCGACGCGGTTCCGCCAGGCCAGGGCCCGGTCCCACATCCGCCGCCCGAAAGCACCGGCGCACCGGTGGTGTTCGCGGGTCACCAGCAGCACGTGCCCGTCGGCGAGCGGCGCCACGTCGGGGATCAGCAGGAAGTCCGCGTCGCGCCCGATGACCCCCGACTCCCCCGGCAGGTCCGCCATGTCGTTGAACCGGAACCGCAGGGGCGGGCAGAGGACGCAGTCGTGACCGGGCTCGTTCCAGATCGTCGGCTCGGCCAAGGCCGCCTCCAGCACCAGGGACGGGGAACCGTTCCGCCTTCAAGGTCCCGGTGCCCCGCGGCGGCGGGCCGTACTGCCGGGGATACCGACATAGAACCCACGAGATACAAATCATGGCCAAATGGGCATAAAAAGCTCAGAAGGCTACATCGTGAACCAGAGACCTCCCCTCCCCGCACCCCGCAC
>NZ_SMKB01000076.1:0-29325 GCF_004348575.1 Actinomadura sp. 7K534 | reverse complement strand
TCAGAGGTGTATAAGAGACAGGGGTAGGCGCCCGCGCTCATTCCGGGGCCGTCCGCGCGGAACGCGGCGGGGGCGTGGATCGCGCACGTCTGCGCGTACTCCAGCAGGCCCTCGGTGCCGTACTCGCGGCCGTGCCCGCTGCGCTTCACGCCGCCGAACGGAGCGCGCAGCGCCATCCCGGTGCGGTTGTGGGTGTTGACGAAGGTGAAGCCCGCGTCGAGGCGGCGGGCGAACGCGAACGCCCGGTCCTCGTCGGCGGACCAAACCGACGCGCCGAGGCCGAGGTCGCCCGCGTTGGCGCGCGCGACCACCTCGTCCTCGTCGCCGTAGGCCAGCAGCGGCACGACCGGGCCGAACTGCTCCTCGGCCACCACCGGTGCGTCGTCGGCCACGTCCGTGACCAGGGCGGGCCGGACGAAGTGCCCGCGTCCCATGTCGGCCGTGACGGTGCCCAGCTCGGTGACGGTGCCGCCCTGCCGCCGCGACTCCGCGACCAGTGCCCGGACGCGGTCCGCCGCCTCGGCGGAGATGACCGGGCCGACCGTGGTCGCGGCGTCGAGGGGGTCGCCGAGCACCAGCGTCCGCGCGGCCGCCGCCAGGTAGGCGTCGCGGACCTCGGCCAGCCGCGCCCGCGGGACGTACAGGCGCTTGGCGGCCATGCAGACCTGGCCCGCGGTGGCGAAGGACGCCATGACCAGCCGGTCCATCGCCGCGTCCGGGAGGTCCGCGTCGTCGAGCAGCACGACCGGGTCGTTGCCGCCGAGCTCCAGCAGCGTCGGCGTGATCGCCTTGGCGGCGGCCGCCCCGATGGCGCGGCCCGCCTCGGCGCCGCCGGTGAACGCGACGCGGTGCACGCGGGAGTGGCCGGCGAGCGCCCGCGCCGTCCCGGCATGGCCGTGCACGACCCGGACGAGGCCCGGCGGGAACGCCGCCATCACCTGGGCGACCGCCAGCGGCGCGAGCGGCGAAGGCTTGACCACCACCGTGTTCCCGGCCGCCAGCGCGGGACCGGCCTTCAGCATCGTGAGGATGACGGGCGCGTTCCAGGGCGTGATGGCCCCGACGACCCCGTAAGGGCGCTGGCGCAGGACGAGCCGTCCGGCCGCGTCGTCGGTCTCGCGGTCCGCGAACACCTGGGGCGCCCGCTCCGCGGCCCAGCGCAGGTACGCGGCGGCGAACCGCAGCTCCCCGGCGCAGTCGGCCCGCGGCTTGCCGGACTCGCGCGCCAGCAGCTCCGCGACGCCGGGCAGCGCGTCGACGGCGTCGGCGGTCCGCAGCAGCGCGGCGGCCCGCTCCTCGACCGGCACGCGGCACCAGGCGCGCTGCCGGTCCTCGGCCTCCCGGACGACCCGGTCGACCTCCGTCTCGTCCGCGACCGGCACCCGGCCGACGACCTCGTCCAGCCGGGCCGGGTTCTCCCGGACGATCTCGCCCGGCATCAGGCGACGTCCCGCAAGGAGGCGATCATCGACGTGCGCAGCAGGTACCGGCGGGCCTCGGCGGGGTCTCCGGCCAGCCTCCGGAGCTCGTCCCGGTAGCCGGCCGGGTCGCGCATCCGCTCCCAGTTGGCGTGGGTCAGCCGGCCGACGAACGACCGCGCGACGTCGCGGCGGGCCGCCGAGACCGCGTCCAGCGCGGCCTCCGGGCCACCGGCCAGGACGTCCGCGAGCGCGCCCGCCAGCAGGACGGCGTCGTGGATTCCGCTGTTCATGCCCATGCCGCCGAGCGGGTTGTTGACGTGCGCCGCGTCCCCGGCCAGCAGCACCCGGCCGGTCCGGAACGTCTCGGCGACGCGCTGGTGCACCCGGTACAGGCTGGCGTGCGCGACGTCCCAGGCGGCGTCGGCGACCCCGCGCAGCCGCTCGGGCAGCCGCGCCAGCTCCTCGGCGTCGGGGGTGCCCTCCGGGGTCGGGAACAGGACCCGCCAGTGGTCCGGGGTGCGCAGCAGCACGAGCCACTCGCCGGGGTCGAAGACGTAGTTCACCGCGGCGATGCCGGGCAGCAGGTCCTCGACGGCGGTCCGGGTCGACGCGACCAGGAACCGCTCCGGGTAGGTCATGCCCTCGAAATCGATGCCGAGGTCCTGCCGCACCGCGGAGCCGGCGCCGTCCGCGCCGATCAGCCAGGCGCCGCGGACCCGGTCGCCGGCGGACGTCGCCACCTCCACCCCGTCCGGACCGGGCAGGACCGTGCGCACGGCCGCGCCGAACCGGACCTCACCGCCCGCCGCCACCAGGTGGTCGCGCAGGATCGGGGTGAACTTGCCCTGCTCGCACTGGACGCGGAACGGGTACGGCGTGTCGCCCGCGAGCACCGCCAGGTCCAGCTCGGCGACGACGCCGCCGCGCCGTTCCCGGTACTGGAACGTCCGGGAGACCAGGCCGCGCTCCAGCAGCGGGTCGAGCACGCCGAGCCCGTCGAGCATCTCCAGCGAGGGCGGATGGAAGGTGGACGCGCGCGACTCGGCGGCCAGCCCCGGTTCCGCCTCCAGCACGGTGACCGGGACGCCGCGGCGCGCCAGGGCCAGCGCCGCGGTGAGGCCCACGGGACCGGCCCCGGCCACCAGCACGGGCCCAAGCACGGGCGCCATCACGGTTCCCGGGAGTGCAGGGCGAATCCGTCCTCCACGCCGACGACCCGCGGGTTGGTGAAGAACCGCAGCGTCTCGGCCGTGCCCTCCTCGCCCAGCCCGGACGCCCCCCACGCGGGGCGGGGCGCGAACAGGTGCAGGCTCAGCACGCTGGAGCCGTTGACCTTCACCTCCCCGGCGCGGACGCGCCGCGCCACGGCGAGGGCCGCCTCCTCGTCGGTGCCTGCCACGTACCCTTCGAGCCCGTACGCGGTGCCGTTGGCCAGGGCCACCGCCTCGTCCAGCGTCCGGTAGGTGTGCACGGTGGCGACGGGACCGAAGATCTCCTCGGTGGCGTCGCCGGGGTCGACGTCCGTGACGAGCGCGGGGGCCAGGTAGCTGCCCTCGTCCGGGACCTTGGTCGTGGAGAGGACGCGGCCGCCGAGCGCGTCCCGCCGGGCGGCGACGAGGTAGCGGTGGCGCGAGTGCACCAGCGGCCCGAGGTCGGTGTCCTCGTCCAGCGGCGGGCCCGCGCGCAGCGCCGCGAGCCGTTCGCCGGCCGCCTCCAGCAGCGCGTCCCGGAGAGGCTCGGGCACGATGAGCCGGCCGAGCGCCCGGCACCACTGGCCGTTGAGGGTGGTGAGCAGGTCCACGGCGGCCCGCGCGGCCCGGCCGACGTCGGCGTCCGGCATCACGATCAGCGGGTTGTTGCCGCCGAGCTCCAGCTGGACGGGCTTGATCCCGGCGGCGCAGGCGGCGGCGACCGACCGGCCGCCCGCGGCGCCGCCGGTGAACGAGACCGCGCGGATCCGCGCGTCGGCGGTCAGCCGCGCGCCGGTCTCCCCGGTGCCGTGGACGAGCTGGAAGACCCCGCCGGGGACGCCCCGGTCCGCGAGCACGGCGCCGACGACCTCGGCGAACCGCTGCGCCCCGTACGGCGCGTACTCGCTGGGCTTGAGGATCGCGGGGCAGCCCGCGGCCAGCGCGTTGGCCGCCTTGTGCGCGGCCATCGGGGCGGGCGCGTTCCACGGGACCAGGCACAGCGCCGGACCCCACGGCAGCCGCCGCACCTCGGCCTCCCGGCCGTCCTCGCGGGTGAAGGACGCCGCCAGCCCGCCGCCGCGCAGCTGCTCGGCCGCCAGCCGGAACGATCCCGGCACGATGACGCCGAGCGGGACCGCCTGCCGGATCGGGACGCCGGTGGCCACCGCCTCCAGCGCGGCGATCTCCCCGGTCACCGGTTCGAGGGCGGCCGCGACCGCGTCCAGCAGCTCGGCGCGCTCGGCGGCCGGGCGCGCCGCCCAGCCCTCCGCCGCGTCGTCGGCCGCGGCCAGCGCCCGTTCGAGCCGCTCGGGGCCGGTGACGGGGGCGGGCCCGGCCTCCGCGCCGGTGGCCGGGTCCTCCAGGACGGGCCCGCCGCCGGGTGCCGCCGCCCACTCCCCGGCCACCAGATCCCGGTGCGGGGGGTTCACCGCCGGACGCTCGCGAACAACTCGTTCTCCTTGTTCTCCGTGATGACCTGGGCGGCCTCCAGCCGGCCGCGCTCCGCCGGGAAGGTCATCACCAGTCCCATCGCGAGGTCGCGCAGCGCCCGCCCGATCACCCCGTCCATCGTGGCGGCGGAGGTGCCGCACGCCTTGAACGCGCCCAGCACGACCTGGAAGCACGCCTCGGTGATGTCGCCCTTGGCGATCCGCCACTGGCGGTACACCTCGGGCTTCGGCAGCAGCGGCGGCTCGGAGGTCTCCAGTTCCAGCTGGCGGCGGATCCACAGGTAGGCCGTCTCCAGCCGCTCGGTCATGTCCCCGATGATGACCTGGTGCATCGGCGAGGACGCGATCGGCCGGCCGGAGTCGGCGAAGGTCTTCTTGGTGAGCCGCTCGACGGCGAAGTCGTAGACGTTCTGCGTCGCGCCCAGGTAGCAGGCCGCGATCGCGAGCTGGTTGCCGACGAAGCTGCCGCGGCTCATCCGCAGCATCCGCACGAACGCGCCGGGGACGGTGAGCGCCTCCTCCGCCGGGATGAACACGTCGGTGAGCGTCACGCCGTGGTTGTTGGAGGCCCGCATCCCGAGCCCGTTCCACGGCTCGCGGGAGACGACGCCGGGCGCCTCGCGCGGCACCAGGAACAGCGCCAGCCCGTCCGCGCCGGCGGTGCCGTCGAGCCGGGCGGTCACCAGGTAGGTGTCGGCGACGCCGGTCGCGCAGCCGAACGACTTCACGCCGTTGAGCAGCCAGCCGCCCTCGGCGGGGGACGCGGTGGTGGCGATCGCGATGTTGGCGCTGGAGGACTTGACCTCCTCGCTGGCGAAGTTGGCCATCCACGTCCCGGCGGCCATCCGGTTCAGCACCTTCTCGGCGAACGCCCGCACGGGCTTCACCTCGTCGTCGCCCTCGAACAGGCCCGCCTCGACCGCCTCCAGCGGCAGCAGGCCGCGCGAGGCGCTGGTGTTGTGGAAGAAGTACGACAGCGCGGTGGACGGGCAGGCCGTGCCCATCGCGTAGGTGGCGGCGGCCAGGTCGCGCAGGCCGCCGCCGAGCCCGCCGTACTCCTCGGGCACCACGAGGCCGAGCAGCCCGGCGTCGCGCAGCAGCGCCACGTGCCCGGCCGGGAACTCGGCGGCGGCGTCCGCGGCCGCGGCGGCCTCGCGCAGCCGCGGCAGCACCGCCTCCACGCGCTCCGCCCGCGCCCGCTCGGCGTCGGTCATCTGCTCCACGAGCCGTGCGCCGGTCGGCGTCCTCGGCTGGGTCATCGGCTGCATTCCCTTCGAACTGGTCAGGAGGCGGCCCGGTAGGTGCGGCCCGGCAGGGCCGACCCCCAGAGCGCCTCCAGGTCCGCGGCGGCGGCCACCAGGGCGGCCCTGTCGATCGGGGTGGCGACGTCGAGCCGGTCGGCCAGGAACAGCAGGTCCTCGGCGCACAGGCCGCCGTCGATGCCGCCGAGCGTCACGTCGAAGCGGCGTACGCCGCTCTTCATCGCGGTCAGCGCGTTGGCCAGGCCGAGCCCGTACGCCTCGCGCAGCCGCACCCGCAGCGGCACCGGCCGGGCCCGCGCCACCGCCTCCTGCAGCACGTTGCGGACGAGCAGCGGCGACGCGGCCTCGGCGCCCTCGTCGAGCGCGATCTCGGCGCACCCGGCGGCGGCCAGCCGGTCGACGGCGGCGAGCACGGCGGCCTCGCGGGCGGGCGCGAAGACGTCGCTCACCCGGCCCACCACGGCCAGGCCCCGCGCGCGGGCCGCCTCGATCAGGCGGGGCGCGTCCGGCCCGTCCACGATCTCAGCCGTCACCGGCGAGTCGCGGGGGACCTGCGTCAGGGACACCGCGTCCTCGACCAGGACCGACCACGACGGGCACCGGGCGGGCCCCGTGCCGTTCATCTGCGCGCCGTTCATCTGCGGGCCGGGCGGGACCGGGGTCCGGACCCGGACGCCGGCCGCGCGGACCGCGTCCAGCAGCCGGGCGGCGCCGGCTCGGGTGACGCGGGCGGGCGCGCTGCCGGAGGCGGTGACCCTGCGGTGCAGCGCGGCGGCCAGCCCGGTGTCGGCGATCGTCACCTCGTCCGGCAGCGGGTCGGCCAGCTGGCCCCAGGCGCGGGAGTGGAACAGCAGCGGCGCGGTGCGCCGCGGTGTCTCGGCGGTCTGCACCTCGCCGACGAAGATGGTGTGGTCGCCGCCCGGATACGCGTACGCGACCCGGCAGTCGAGCCAGGCGACCGCCTCCGCCAGTACGGGCGCCCCGGTGGGTGCCGGGGCCCAGGTGCCGCGCGCGAACCGGTCGCCGCTCTCGCGCCCGGCGAACCGGTGGCCGATGACGGCCTGGTCCTTGCCGAGGAAGCTGACCGCGAAGACGCCGCTGCGCTCGATGAGCGCGTGCGTGTGGATGTCCCGGGCCAGGCAGACCAGCACCAGCGGCGGGTCGAGGCTGACGCTGCAGAACGAGCCCGCGGTCATGCCGTGCCATCCGTCCCCGGAGGTGGTGGTGACCACCGCGACACCGGTCGGCCACTGGCCGAGCACCGAACGGAAGGTCTGTGCGTCGACCGCCACGGCACCGCGCCCTTCGTTTCGCTAAAGGAAACACCGTCCCACTCACGGTAACGATGTCGCGGAGCGGGTGTCAACGTCCGGCGGCGGTGACGAGTGTTCCGTCACGGGAAACGCGATGCCCTAGACTGCGGCTGACCCCACCCCGTCGGAAGGAACCGCCGTGTCGCGCAACGCGACCTCCCGGACCGTCTCCGCGTCCCCCGCCGAGGAGGGCGAGGGGCAGAGCCGGTCGATCGCCGCCGTCGAGCGCGCGATGGACGTCCTGCTGCTGTTCGGCCGCAGCGGCCGGCCGGACCTCGGGGTGACCGAGATCGCCACCGAGCTGGGGCTGACCAAGGCCGCCGTGCACCGCATCCTGACCGCGCTGCGCAGCCGCGACCTGATCACCGTCGACACGGTGACCCGCCGGTACGCGCTCGGGCACGCCGCGATCGCGCTCGGCCGGGCCTACCTCGCCCGGATGGACCTGCGCGCGCTGGCGGCGCCCGAGCTGCGCCGTCTCGCCCAGCAGCTCGGCGAGACCGCCACCCTGTCGATCCGCCGCGGCGACACCCGGCTCTACGTCGACCAGGTCGTGCCGCCGCACGAGCTCCGGGTCGAGGTCAGCCTCGGCATCCCGTACCCGCTGCACGCCGGCAGCTCGTCCAAGGCGATCCTGGCCTTCCTCGACGAGGCCGAGGTCGGCGCGCTGCTCGGCCGGCACGGGCTGGAGGCGCTGACCGACCGGACGATCGTGGACGAGGAGCGCCTGCGCAAGGAGCTCGCCACGATCCGCAAGCGCGGCTACGCCTCGTCCCAGGGCGAGCGCCAGGAGGGGACCGCTTCGATCGCCGCGCCGGTCTTCGACCACGACGGCCGGGTGATCGCGGCGCTGAGCGTGGCCGGCCCGCTGACCCGGTTCCGCCCCCGGCTGGCCGAGTGCGCGCCGCCGCTGATGGAGGCCGCGGCGCGGGTGTCCGGCAAGCTCGGCCACGGCGGCGGCTGACACGGGGCCGGCCGGGTCAGAGGTCGGCGCCGGGCTTGAGCACGCCGAGCACCGCGGCGCCCAGGACGGACGCCCAGATGCCGAACACGTACGGCAGGCAGCCGTCCACGGCGCGCTTGAGCTTGCGCTCGACCTCCGGCGTGGAGCCGCCGCTCATCAGCGCGCCGAACGCGGGCCCGAAGGGGCGCAGCGTGAGCCGGATGCCGAGCCCGCACGCGATGGCGGCGGTGTAGAGCGCGACCTTGCCGCCGAGCCAGCGCGGGTCGGTGGTGACGCCGAACGGCCGGTCGGCGAGCAGCGTGTACGCGGACAGCGCGGCGAGCGCGGCGATCAGCCCGATCCGGACCGCCCAGTCGGCGCGGCGCACCCACGGGAAGCGCCCGTGCGTGCGGTGGTCGGCGATCGTGGCGGCCAGCCAGGCCAGGGCCAGCACCCACACGAGCACGACCTGCCACCAGCCGAAGACGGCCGTCCCGAACAGCTCGGCGCCGTGCGGGTCCAGTGCCATGAGCGTCACCCCGCTCGGCAGGAACAGCACCAGGCAGATCTTCGGGCCGAGGTCGAGCCCGCTCATCACGCTGAGCGCGGTGGCGCGCGCCGCGGGGGCCAGGTCCGGCTTGAGGACGAACCGGCTGGAGTAGAACACCCCGAGGTCGCCGCCCAGCCAGAAGACGAAGAGCACCAGGTGCAGCAGGATCCACCAGCCGTGCGCGTGCGCTCCCACGACACCCTCCTAATGGAAACAGTGTTTCAGTCTGGGGAACGGTAACACGGCGGGTCAGGCCGCCGCGGTGCGCGCCCGGCGTCCCGCCAGCTCGGCGAAGACGACGAGGCGGTAGGCGGCGGAGAACTTCGGATGGCAGGTGGTGAGCGTGAGCATCGCCTTCCTGGGCCTGCGTCCCGGCTCGCCCGGCACCGGCGCGGTCACCTCGGTGCGGCCCGGCCGCACCACGATGCGGTGCGTCACCCGGTAGACGAAGGTCGTGGCGGCGGTGTCGATGAGGATCTCGTCCCCGCGGGCCAGTTCGCCGTTGCGCTCGAACGGCCCGCCGTAGGTGGTGCGGTGGCCGGCGATCGCCATGTTGCCGACCTGGCCCGGCCCGGCCGTCCCCGGATAGTGCCCGGGGCCCTTGCGCAGGTCGGCCGTCCCCACGCCCTCGACCACCGCGTACCGGTAGGACGACCCGAACTTCGGGACGCGGATCAGCGCGTACGCCTGCCCGGCCTCGGCCGCGGGAACGGCGGGCTCGCGCCCGCGCCGCGGCCCCGACGCCGCGAGCTTGCGCGTCTGGACCGCGTTCCACCGCCGCTCCAGCTCGCTGTGCAGGTCGCCCTGCTGCCGGTGCGTGTACTCGCCGGTGCCCCACGACAGGTAGCCGACGAACATCGCGAGCACGAGGCCGGCCGTCATCGACAGCTCCGCCAGGCTCCGCAGCACCGTGCGCATGGTCGGAAACCGTAACCCTTCAGTAGGGAAACGGCGATCCCCTGAGTGAAACGATTGTGTTGCCGCCCGCGCCCGGCCCTTGACAGCGCCGCTCCGTTGCGGTTTCGCTATGTCCGTCTTGCGAAACTTCGTTTCCCTCTGAGAAACGAACCTGCGCAACGGCCGGCAGTGAGGAGCAGCGGCAGATGAGACGCACACGCACGGCCCTGCGCGGAGCCGCCGCGGTGATCACCGCGGCGGGCGCCGTCGCGGCTCCCGCGATGCAGGCGGGCACCGCGCACGCCGCCACGGGCCAGGTCCCCTACCAGTGCCAGATCTTCGGTTCCGTGTTCGACTACGACGCGACCGTGACGGTCACCGCGCCCGCCTCGGCCACCACCGGGGACGCGGTCACCGTCGAGGCCGACTTCTCCGACCTGCCCGGCGTGGCGCCGCTGCCGGTCAACTCCTGGACCACGTCCGGGACGCTCACCGTCTCCGGCGCGCAGTCCGGGTCCGTGCCGATCAGCGCGCCGACGCGGACCGGGCCGATCCCGGCGTACGGCGAGCTGCCGATCGGCAAGGTCTCCGGCGAACTGACGCTCACCGGTGCCGGCGAGGTGCGGATCGCCCCCGCCGGGCTGACGGTCGTCGCCGAGGCCGGGGCGCAGGCCACCATCAGTTGCACGCCCAAGAGCACCCCCGGGAGCCTCGCGACGATCAACGTCACCGAGGGCGGGCCGGGAGCGTCGGTCAGCCCGCCGAGCGTCGTCCAGGGCGGCACGGTCACCCTCACCGGCGCGGGCTGGCAGCCGGGCGCCGTCGAGGTCGTCCTCTGCGACGCCGCCGGGGCCGCGTGCGAGCCGGACGACCTGACCGCCGTCACCGCCTCCGCCGACGCCGCCGGGAAGCTCACCGGATCGGCGACCGTCGCCGAGTCCGCCGCCCCCGGCGCCCGCGCGATCGTGGTCTCCCAGGGCGAGGCGAGCGCGCGCGTGGCGCTGACCGTCACCGAGAAGACGCCGCCGCCCACCGGCGAGTGCGAGGGCCGGGACGCGGACCGGTGCGGCGAGCAGAAGATCAACGTCACCGTCAACGGCGGGCCGCTCACCATGTCCCGCGAGGCGGGCGAGGTCGACCTCACGCCCGTCACGCTGAACGGGACCGAGCAGTCCGCCACCGGCTCGCTCAAGCGGGTCGAGGTCATCGACGCGCGCGGCGGCACCACCGGCTGGTCGCTCACCGGCACGCTCACCGACTTCACCTCGTCCGCCGGCACGAAGATCCCGGCCGGGAACCTCTCCTGGACGCCGGCGTGCACCGCCGCGCCCGGGGCCAGCGCCGTCACGCCCGGCAGCGCGGGACCGCTCGACACGACCACCGCCGCGACGCTGTGCACCGCGCCCGGCGGCACCGGGCAGGTCGTCGGCGGGACGTTCTCCGCGGGCGCCGGCCTCGACCTCACCGTCCCCCCGGTGACCGGCGCCGGGCGCTACACCGCCGTCCTCACCCTCACGCTGTCCTGACCGCCCCGAGCCCCGCGGCCGGGCGGCGCGCACCATCGCCCGGCCGCACGAGGTGATCGATGAGTCCCCTGCTCCGGATCGCCGCCGCGGCGGTGGCGACGGGCCTGGCCGCCGTCGCGGCGCTGACGGGCACGGCCGCCGCCGCGGCCGCGCCCGGCCCCGCCACCGGGAACGGCGCCTGGTCGGTGGGACCCGCGAACCGCAGCGCGGCCCCGGCCGCGCGCCCCTTCTTCTCGTTCGAGGCGCCCGCCGGCGCCACCGTCCGGGACGTCGTCCGGATCACCAACATGACCGAGGCGCCCATCACCTTCGAGGTGTACGGGACGGACGCCTACAACACCCCCCGCGACGCCGGGTTCGCGTTGCGCGGGGCCGAGGAGGAGCCCCGGGACGTCGGCGCCTGGATCTCGCTGAAGGCCGCGTCGCCGAAGATCCCCGGCGGGAAGGCCCGGGAGATCCCCTTCACGCTGAAGATCCCCGCCGACGCCACGCCCGGCGAGCACATCGGCGGCATCGTCGCGCTGAACACGGCGATCGAGAGCGTCCAGCGGAGCGGCGGCGCCCGCGTCGGGATCAGGCGGGCCGTCGGCGCCCGGGTGTACCTGCGGGTCACCGGCCCGCTGACGCCGGGCATGCGCGCCGACGGGCTCGGCGTCGCCCGCACCGAACCGCTCGTCCCGTTCGTGCGGAGCGGGCGCGGGACGGTCCGCTACACGATCGTCAACACCGGCAACCAGCGGATCTCCCCGACCGCCCGCGTCCGGGCCACCGGCGTGTTCGGCCGCGAGGTCAAGCGGTGGCCCGACCAGCGCATCCCGGAGATCCTGCCCGGTGAGCGCACCGAGATCACGCTGCCGTGGAACGGCCCGCCCGCCCTGGACAAGGTCACCGTCCGGGTGGAGCTGACGGCCGCCGGGGGCATCGACGTCCGCGCGCAGACCGGGTTCACCGCGGTGCCCTGGGCGGCGCTGCTGGTCCTCGCGGGCACCGTGTTCGTCGTGTGGTCCGTCCTGCCCCGGCTGATCCGCCGCTGGCGGGAGCGGGCCGGTCTGACCTCCGGCGAGACGGGGGTGTTCATGTGAGGGCCCGGTCGATCGCCGTCCTGCTGGCCGCGGCCCTGGTCGTCCAGCCGGCCGCGTCCGCCCGGCCGGCGGCCGCCGCCCCGGTCCGCGCGGCGGAGCCCGGGGTGACCGTCGAGCCGGGCGCCGCCGCCGCGGGCACGACCGCCCGGGTGCGCGGCAGCTCCTGGACGCCGGGCGCGACCGTGCAGGTCCAGGTCTGCGGGGCGAACGCGGTGCACGGGTCGGCGGACTGCGACACCGAGCGCGGCGTCACCGCGATGGTCGCGCCCGCCGGGACGTTCGAGGCGGGCCTCACCGTGGGCGCGCCGCCCGTGGCATGCCCGTGCGTCGTCCGCGTCGGCACCCTGCCCGGCGGGACGGGCCCGCCCGCCGCCGCGACGACGCCGCTCACCGTCGAGGGGCATCCCGTCGAGCGGATCGTCCGGGACGTCGTGCCCGTCCGCGCGGACGTGGTCGGCCTGGAGGTCGTCGGCGGCGGGGACCGCGCCGAGCTGTTCGGCGGCAGGCCGCGGCGGACCCTGGTGCTCCGGATCCGCAACTCGGGCGCCGAGCCCATCGAGAACGCCCCGCTGGTCGTCGGCTGGGGCGCCGAGGACACCCCCGACAGCCCGCTCGACGCGCCGCGGACCGGCACCCTGCAACCGGGTCAGACCGCCACGTACCGGATTCCGGTGGTGCTGCCGCCGGCGGCCTTCGGCCAGTTCGTGGTCGGCGGGCGGTACGCCGGGTCCGTCCCGTTCGAGACGACGTTCAGCGCCTACCCCTGGGGGCTGATCGGGGCCAACGCGCTCGCGGCGCTGCTGCTGCTGTTCGGGATTCGGCTGGCGCTGGGCCGCTGGGCCGCGGCGCGCCGCCGGCGGCGCCGCGGAGCGGTGGCGTCCCCCGTCCATCACCAGGTGGCCGCGCCCGCCGCGCCCGCCGTGGAGCTCACCGACGTGCTCGGCTTCCTGGACTCGGTGGCGCCGTCGCCGAGCGGCGCGTACGTGGTCGACCGCGCCGAGCTGATCGGCTACCTGGAGCGGCGCACCGGCGAGGTCCTCGAACCCGTCGACAACGAGGCGCTGGACCGGTTCCTCGCCCCGCCGAGGGGAGGGGCGGCATGACGACCGTTCCGCTCCCGCCGGTTCCCCGGCACGCCGCCGCCGGCGCCGCGGGGCCGGTGGCCCTGGCCGCCGCCGGGCCGCTGGCGGGCGGGACCGTGCTGCTGCTCGCCGACGCGCTCGGCGGCGTCGTGAAGGTCCCCGGCGACGTGGTGACCTACATGGCGCTCACGGGACTCCTGCTCGCCTGCGCGGGCGTCCTCCCGCTGCTGCGGACGGCCGGACGGTCGCGCCCCCACCGGGCGGCCGCGGCCTGCGGCGTGCCCGCCGGCCTCGCCATCGTGCTGGCGGGACTCAGCCCCGCGATCCCCGTCTTCGCCACCGCGCTGATGGCCGCGGGCATCCTCGCGGGGCCGCTGCTCGCCGTGCCGAGGGCGGGCGCCGCCCGCTCGCCCGGCGGGCCCGCGCGCGGGCAGGCCGCCGCGCTCGCGGGCCTGGCCGCGGCCGCCTGGATCGCGGTGCTCGGGTCCGCCGATCCCGGGTCGGCGCTGCTGGTCGCGGGCGGCTGCGCCGCCGCGCTCGCCGCGGCGGCCGCCCTGCTCTCCCGCGACGTGCCCGGGGAGGCCGGCCGGTCCGTCGCGCGAGTACGGGACGTGGCCGGCGGCCGCGAGGTCAAGGCGTCCCTCCCCGTGTACCTGCTCATCGGCTGGACGGTGGGCGCGCCGCTCATGGGCGGGCTGCACCTGCTCACCTTCCGCTGGGACCTGATCGGGGACGAACCCGTCCGGCACCTCGCGTGGGCGCTGCTCCCGGCGGTCGCGCTCGTCGTCCTCGGCCGCCGGACGGCCGGCACGGCGCAGACCGTCCCGTGGCTGCTGCTCGCGGGCGCCGCCGCGCCGGTCCTGATGGCGAGCGCGCCCGGCCCGGTCGCGCTCGCGGCCGGTTTCGCCGTCGCGCTGCCCGCCGCCTGCCTGGCCGTCGCGGCGCTCGACACCGCCCTGCTCCGGCCACTGCCAGAACCGCGCCGTCTGGCGGTGGCCGGCCTCACCGGGATCGCGGCGGCGGGCGGCGGGCTCGCCGGCTTCGGCTGCGCGGCGGCCCTGCGCTCGGTGCTCGCCGAAGGGTCCGCGCTGACGCTCACGGCGCTGCCGCCGATCCTCGGCGCGCTGCTGGCATTGCGCGTGCGCGGCCCCCGGAGCGCGGAGCCGGCGCCGTTCCTCGACGTCCGGGACCTGTCGGTGCCGCGCGGCCCGGCCCCGCTGCGCCGGATCGGGCTGCGGATGGCGGCGGGCGAGATCGTCGCCCTGTCCGGCCCCGGCGCGGGCACGCTCGCCGCCGCGCTCGCCGGCCGGACGCCCTGCAAGGGCAAAATCGTGCTCGGCGGCGCCGACCTGACCGCGCTCGACGCCTACCAGCGCATGGCACTGGGGCTGTGCCACCACGCGGGCCCGGAACCGCGCGCCCCCGGGGATGCGCCCGTCGCGGCGGGATTGGCGGCGCACGCCCGCGCGATGGGCCACGCCGACCCCGACGCCGCCGCCCGCTCCGTCCTGGACGTCTTCCCCTCGCTCCGCAAGCTCGGCGGCGAGCCCGCGCAATCGCTCGCCGCCGCGCCGAAGGGGCTGCTCTCGCTCGCCGAGGCGCTGCTCACCCGGCCCCGGCTCCTGCTGGTCGACGGCATCGCGGGCGGCCCGTGCGCCACCGCCGTCCACGCCGTGCTGGCCCGGCTCGCCGCCACCGGCACCGCCGTGGTCATCGCCGGACCGGCCACGCCGGAGATCCTCGCGCTCGTCCACCGCGCCTACGCCGTCGAGCCCGGCCGCATCGCCGAGATCCCCGTCCCGGCGCCCGGCGAGCCGCGCCCGGCGGCCGTGGCCCGCACCGGAGGTCCCGTCACGTGATCCCGCACGCGCTCGCCGCGCTGGCGCTGTCCCCGCTGGCCCTGTTCCCGCTCGCCGCCGGGACGGCGGCCGCGCCCGAGCTCCACGTCAGCCGCTCCGCCGACCTCACCCCGGGTGAAACGATCACCGTCACGGGGACCGGGTTCCGGCCCGGGCTGAAGGCGGTCGCGGTCGGGCTGTGCCGGGAGGGCTACACCAACGGGCTCAAGGACTGCGACCTCGGCGGCGGCTCGACCTTCGTTAACGTCGACGCGGAGGGCAGGCTCCCCGAGGTCCGGCTCAAGGCCCGTCCGGAGTTCAGCGGCATCGACTGCATGACCCGCCAGTGCGTCATCGGCGCCGGGCCGCTGCCCGGGACCGTGCCGGACGCCGTCTACGACACCAACACCGCGGTCGTCCGCGTGGGCTTCAAGGGGTCGTCGTTCAAGGGCGGTGCCGTCGTGCGGACCTCCGCGGCGCCCGCCGCCGCGACCGGGCCGGGCACCGGCGGCCCCTCGACGCCGCTGTGGGCCGCCACCGTCGCGCTGCTAGTCCTCGCCGGGGGAGTCGTCACCGTCGTCCAACGCCGCAGCAGATAGGCAGCAGACAATAAGAAGGAGCACCGTCGTGACCGTCAGTATTTCCCGAGGGGGGGCGACCCCTCACACCCCCCGGACCGGCTTCGCCGGACTTGTGAGACGCGCCGGCGTCGTCGCGGCAATGGCCGGGGCATGTGTCCTGGCGGTCGCGCCGCCCGCGCTGGCCGCACCGAAGATCAACGCGAGCAAGACCACCGGGCTGAAGGCCGGGGACACGATCACCGTCCAGGTGACCGGCATGACCCCCAACGAGACCTTCGTGACGCTCGGCCAGTGCAAGCCCGGACCCAAGCTCCCCAACGACTGCGCGGCGCAGGACACCGGGGGAGCGATCCTCGGCGCCACCGACGCCGAGGGCAACTTCGTGACCAAGGACGGCTCCAAGGACGCCAAGATCAAGCTGGTCGCGGAGGCGGGCGGGGCCGACTGCGCAGCCAAGGCCGGCGCCTGCGTGATCGCCGTCACCGCGCCGGGCAACCAGGGACCGAACAGCGCCGAGATCCCGCTCACCTTCGCGGGCGGCGGCGGTGGCGGCGGCGGCGGTGGTGACGGCTCGGGCGGCGGGTCCGGCGACGGCGGCGGTACGGGCGGCGGCTCCACCGGCGGCGGCTCCGGGGACCTGCCGAACACCGGCAGCCCCGACGGCCTGCCCACCTACGCCATGATCGCCTCCGCCCTGGTCATGGCCGGCGGAGCCGCCCTGCTGATCATCCCCCGCCGCCGCAGGGACCACTAGTTGACCGACCGCTACGCCTCCTAGCGGTCCCGTTGACCTGCGGCATGTTGGTGTTATCCCGCCTCCCACAACAACATGCCGCAAGTCAACGGCTTGGCCGGCCGTGCGGTCACATGCCGTCGGCGTCCCAGCGGCCGGTGGAGCGGCTTCGGACGGGGAGGCTCGACAGGATGGGGGCGGGGATCGGCTCGCCCTCCCGCCAGGGGCGTCCGGCGCCCCAGTTGTGGCTGAGGCGGTCCGTGCGCTCGTCGGCGTGCTCCAGCGCGGCGGGGTCGGTGCCCCAGTCCAGGGCCGTGTGGTCGTGGTCGTGGGTGTCGTGGTCGTGGGTGTGGTCGTCGTGGCCGTGGCCGCCTTGGAGGCGGGCCGCGTCAAGGGCCTTGGCCATGGCGAGGACGCTCTTGTCGGTTCCGTGGCCGTGCTGGATGTAGTCGTCGTCCCCCTCGCCCTGCTCGCGCTGGTAGAGCACGGACTCCTGGAGTTCCTTCAGATCGCGTTCGGAGCGGCCCGCCGTCCCGCGGCCCAGGTCGTGCGACGCCATGGACCAGCGCATCCGGCCGCCCTCGGGCCCGTAGTTGACGGCCTCGCCGCCCCAGCGCACCCACTCGTTCTGCGTGTACCAGTTGACGAGTTCGCCATCCGAGCGCAGGAGCCACGTCGCACCGCCCTCCTGGGTGGTGAAGTGCCCGTGCTTCACCCGTGCGGGACGGAAGAAGTAGGTGCCCAGGTCGAGCGTGCCGAAGTTGTACTCCATGTGGCCCTGGACGGTGTACGCCTCCTCGTAGCACGGGTGGTGCGCCAACCGGTGGTCCGTCCAGCCCTCCTGCGCGTGCACGAGCCTGGTGTAGAAGCCGCTGACCGGGTCGACGTGCAGGTACTTGATGAACAGTCCGGGCATGGGGCCGGCCTTAGGCACCGCGTCCCATGTCATGGCCTCGCTGTCGATGACGATGACGTCCTCGTAGGCGTCCTTCCACCGGGGCGCGTTCAGCCCGTCCACTGGGTCGAACCCCGCGTCGCCGTACTCCCGGTAGTGCAGGACGCGGGTGCCCTCGGTGAAGGTGATGGCGTCGGCGGGGACGCCCTTGGGCGCGTACACGTATCCGCCCTTGCCGATCTCGCGTCCGCCGTAGGTCATCGAGCCTTCGAGCACGTAGTACTCGGTGTTGGCGTGGTGGATGCCTGGGCCGCGTCCCCAGTCGGTGTGGAAGTCGAGCCGCAGCGAGGACGAGCCGTCCTCCTCGTCCACCGACAGCCGGCGCTCGCTCGCCCTGCCCTCCCCGCCCACCAGCTCGGCCGCGTGCCAGACGTAGTCGTCTTCCTGGATCAGCTCGACGTGGGGTCGCACGTGCTCGTCTCCGTTCACCCGGTCTGTTTCGCTATAGGAAACATCGTTTCACTCATGCGGGCAAGAGGCCGGGTGTCTTGACCCGTCCCCGAACCTAAGGAAACACTATTTCCCACAGCGGAACATCGGAGGTCGCCATGGGGTTCGACGTGATCGTCGCCGGTGCCGGGCCGGGCGGGCTGGCCTGCGCGATCACGGCGGCCGGCGCCGGTGCGCGGGTGCTGGTCCTGGAGAAGGCCGCCGACATCGGCGGCGCGCTGCCGTACTCCGGCGGGCACCTGTCCGCGGGCGGCTTCTCCGCCCAGCGGGAGCGCGGCATCGCCGACGACCCCGGACGGCACCTCGCCGACATCCTGCGGATCAGCCGGGGCACCGGACGCGAGGACCTCACCCGGCTCTCGCTCGCGGAGCAGCCCGCCGTCCTTGAGTGGCTCTTCGCGGCCGGCTACGAGATCGACCCCGCCACCCCGCGCATCGTGTACGGGCACGAGCCCTACACGACGCCGCGCACCGTCCACGCGGCCGAGACGCCGGGCGGCCCGGCGATCCTCCGGGCGCTGCGCCGCCTGCTGGAGCCGCTGACCGGCGACGGGCGCATCACCCTGCGGACCGGCGTGCGCGTCACCGGCCTCCGCACCGAGGGAGAGGCGGTCACCGGCGTGACCACCGAGGACGGCCGCACCCCGCGCGCACCGGCCGTCGTCCTCGCCACCGGCGGTTTCGGCCACGCGCCCGACCTGTTCGCCGAACTGGAGGGGGCGCCGCTGACGACCTCGGCCGCGCCTACGTCGACCGGTGACGGCCTGCGCATGGCCCGGCGGATCGGCGCCGGGCTGCAGGGCCTCGGCCAGTACATCCCCACGTTCGGCGGGCTGCCCCCGGAGGGCGACGACCCGCGGGTGGACTGGCTGAACCGCCCGCAGCTCGTGGCGGCCGAGCGTCCGCCGTGGGAGATCTACGTGGACCGCCGCGGCCGCCGGTGGATCGCGGAGGACGAGCCCAGCATCGACCGCAAGGAGCGCGTCCTGACTGGCGTCGACCGGATGACGTTCTGGATGGTCTTCGACGCGAGGGCGCTGCGGGAGTCCCGTCCGATGGTGCACGGCTGGAGCCCCGGCGACCTGGACGCCCGCTGCGGACGCAGGCGCGGCCTGCACCGCGCCGCCGACCCGGCCGAGCTGGCGAAGCGCGCGGGCATCGACGCGGCCGGCCTCACCGCGGAGGTCGCCCGGTACAACGCCGCCGTCGCCGCGGGGGCCGACCCCGCGTTCGGCCGCCGGCACCTGCCCGCGCCGATCGCCGAGCCGCCGTTCTACGCCGTCGAGAACCACCCCGTCACCCTGATCACCTTCGCGGGCGTCGACGTCGACGCCGACCTGCGGGTGCGCCGCGCCGACGGCCGTGCCGTCCCCGGCCTGTACGCGGTGGGGGAGGTCATCGGCTCGGCCGCCGTCAACGGCAACGCGTTCTGCTCGGGCATGTGCCTGACGCCCGCGCTCGCCTTCGGCCGCATCGTCGGGCGGCACCTGGCAGCGGTGCCGCGCGCCTCAGTGCGCGAACGCGAACCCGGCGGCGCGTAGCTTCGCCGAGCTCACCGGTACCGCCGGCGTCTTGATCTCGCCGCGGTAGGTCAGCTCGGGCAGGCCCTCGGCCTTGCAGATCTCGCCGAACGCCTCCGCGTTCGTCGGCGGCACCTCCGCGTCCGGGAAGGCGTTGTAGACGCCGGCCAGGCCCTCGGTGACGACGAAGTCGAGGGCGGCGGCCGCGTCCCGGTAGTCGATCCGGTACAGCAGCGCCCCGGCCGCGAACGGGACGCTCCCGCCGAGCCTCTCGTGGGCGAACCGGACCCGCGCCGGGTAGTCGATGTCGCGGGGGTGGCCGTAGACGTCCGGGATACGGACCACAGCGCCGCCCGGTGTCGCCAGCACCGCCTGCTCGGCCGCGATGAAGTTGCGGGGCGAGGCATCCGCGTCGTCGGTCGTGGGGCTGGTCTCGTCGATCAGCGTTCCGGTGCCCGCGCCGTAGACCGACGTCGAGCTGGTGAACACGACCCGCGGATGGACGGCGGCGGCCGTCCGCGCGCTCCCGGCGAGCGTGTCGGCGTACTCGGCGACCCGCTGGTCGGCGTCGAAGGAGTGCGACAGCCGCGGGCTCACGGTCAGCACCACGGCGTCGGCGCCGCGGACGGCCTCGGCCAGGGCCGCCTCGTCCGAGCCGCGCAGGACGGCGGCGTCCGAGCAGACCTCGCGCACCTCGTCGACCCGCCCGGGGGACGTGGTCGTCCCGATGACCGTGTGCCCCCGCTCCGTCCAGCGCCGCGCGAGCTCCATCCCGACGTTCCCGCACCCGACGACCACGTACCGCACAGGGGGCCTCCCAACAGTGGGCCCGACGGCGGGCCTCGTAATGGAAACGCTGTTTCCCTACTCTGGCACATATCGTCGGCCGCCCGCAGAGGAGAAGCCTCGGATGATCGCCCGTTCCTACCTGTACGTGCCGGGAAACGCGCCGGAGATGCTCGCCGGGGCGTCCCGCCGCGGCGCGGACGCCCTGATCGTCGACCTGGAGGACGCCGTGCCCCGGGCGGCGAAGGAGAGCGCCCGCGCCGAAGTGGCCGCCTGGCTGGGCGGGCTCGGGCGTCCGGCCGGCGGTCCGCGGATCTGGGTGCGGGTCAACCCAGGCGAGGCGGGGCACCTGGACGCGCGGGCCGTCGTCGGCCCGGCCGTCACCGGGTTGTACCTGGCCAAGGCCGAGAGCGCCGACGACGTGGCCGCGCTCGGCCGCGTGATGGCCGAGGCCGAGGAGGCGGCCGGGCTGCCCGCCGGGGACCTGCGGATCATGCCGCTGCTGGAGTCGGCCGCCGCGCTGCTGGACGCCGCGCGGATCGCCCGCGCCCCCCGGGTGGCGCGGCTGCAGCTCGGCGAGGCCGACCTGGCCGCCGACCTCGGCGTGGTCCCCGGCCCGGACGGACGCGAACTGCTCTGGGCGCGCTCGACGGTCGTCGCGGCCAGCGCCGCCGCCCGGATCGCCCCGCCCGTCGCCCCCGTCAGCGTCGACATCCGGGACCTGGACCTGCTGCGGGAGTCGACCCGCGCGCTCTTCCGGATGGGCTTCCTGGGCCGCGCTTGCATTCACCCGGCGCAGATCCCGGTCGTCCACGAGGTCTTCACCCCGAGCCCCGGGGCGCTCGCCGAGGCGCGGGACGTCGTGGATCGCCACGAGCGGGCGCTGGCCGAGGGCAGCGGGGTGTCCGTGGACGACCGCGGCCGGCTGGTGGACGAGGCAGTGATCCGCTCGGCCCGCCGCGTCCTGGAGCTGGGCCGATGACCCCTGCCCGCCCCGAACCCGGCGGAGGCTCAGGCGAGCGCCGCGTCCCGGGCCCGGACGATCTCCGCGGCGGCGGCGCGGACCAGGCCCCGGTACCGGTCGATCTCCTCCGGGGTGAAGCGGTGCAGCGGGCCGCACACGCTGATCGAGCCGTGCACCGCGCCGTCCGGGCCGGGCAGGGGCGCGGCGACCGAGGCGGCGTCGGGCAGCCGCTCGCCGAGGGACACCGCGGTCCCCTCCGCGGCGATCGCGGCCAGTTCGCCGCGGAGCTCGGCCGCGCCGGTGACCGTGCGCGCGGTGAAGGCGGCGCGGGGCCTGGCGAGGACGGTCTCCCGGCGCTCCTCCGGCAGGAACGCGAGGATCGCCTTCCCGGACGAGCCCGCGTGCAGCGGGAACCGCCGCCCGACCTCGACGGTCATCCGGACCTCCCGCGGGCTCTCGAACTGGTCGAGGTAGACCCGCTCGTCCCCGACCAGCCCCGACAGCGTGGTGGTCTCGCCGGTCTCGTCCCGCAGCCGGCGCAGCACCGGCGCGGCCGCGTCCCGGACGTTGGAGCCGCGCAGCGCGCTGACCCCGAGCGCCACGGCGGCGGAGCCGAGCCGGTACCGGCCGGTGCCGGGGTCGTCCTCCAGCATCTCCCGCGAGACCAGCGACCGCAGGATGCGGTGCACGACGGCCTTGGAGACGCCGAGCTCGCGGCTGATCGCGCTGACGCCGAGGCTCCGCGGCCCGCCCGCGAACAGCAGCAGCACGTCGGCGACGCGCCCGGCCACCTCCGTACCCGCGTGCGCACCGGCGTTCGCGGCGGCACTCGCACCGGGGTTCCGGCTCCGGTCGCTCACGGCATCGATCCTAGGGACGCCTCAGCGTCCCCGAGGCACGTACCGGCCGACGGGCGCGCCGGTGACCTCGCCGCCGGTGCAGACGCGGTGGCCGCGGACGAAGGTGTCGGTCACCCTGGCCGTCATGGCGAAGCCCTCGAACGGCGTGTACTCCTGCGCGGACTCGGAGTCGGCGGCCCGGACCGTCCAGGCGGCGTCCGGGTCGACCAGGGCGATGTCGGCGTCGTACCCCTCGGCGAGGTCGCCCTTGCCGGCCAGGCCGTAGCGGCGGGCCGGGTTCCAGGACGTCAGCCGGGCGATGCGCTGCGGCGACAGCCCCCGCTCGGTGCCCTCGCCGACGAGGCCGGGCAGCAGGTACTCCGCCCCGCCGAACCCGGACTTGGCGAGGAACACGTCGTCGCGGTCGGCGCCGAACTTCATCTCGTCGCGGCAGCAGGCGTGGTCGCTGACGACCCAGTCGACCTCGCCCGCCAGGACGTGCCGCCACAGCGCCTCGACGTCGGCGCGCTCCCGCAGCGGCGGGTTGACCTTGCCGCCGAGCCCGTGGGCGGTGTCGACGTCGGCGAGCAGGTGCCCGATGGTGACCTCGCGGCGGAAGTCGATGTGCGGGAACGCGTCCGCCATGGTGAGGGCGGCCGACAGCGCCTTCCCGGACGACAGGTGCAGCAGGTTGATGCTGGGCAGGCCCGTCTCGTGCGCGAGGTAGGACGCGATGGTGACCGCGAGCCCCTCCGAGTGCGGCGGGCGGGAGGCGCTGTAGGCGCGCAGGCCGGTGAGCGTCCCCTCCCGCTCGACCATCGCCGTGTAGGCGGTCATGATCTCGGCGGTCTCGCAGTGCAGCGACAGCGAGACGTGCGGGGCGTATTCGGTGAGCTTCTCGCGAGCGCGCTGGATGCCCCGCATGACGAACTCGAAGTGCGCGAGGTCGTAGCTCTCGCCCGGCGGCGTCATCAGGAAGTCGCCCTGCGAGCTGGACCGGCCGTGCAGCCCGTGGCCCCCGTAGAACATGAAGATCTTGAACGAGGTGACGCCGAACTCCTCGATGAGGTGCGGGATCTCCGTGATGTGCTCCGCCGTCATCGGCGCCAGGTGGAACGCGTAGTCGACGTAGGCGTTGCCCTTCGCGGCGCCGAGCACCTCCGGGAAGAACTCCCGGTACGGCCCGCTCTTGTTGAGGTAGTACCGGCCGGTCCGCATGTAGGTCAGGGACGTGGTGACGCCGCCCTGCGCGCAGGCGCGGCTCTCGGTGCGGGTGTCGGTGGCGAGGTCGTTGTAGATGCCCCAGTGCTGGTGGGCGTCCACGACGCCGGGGAACGCGAGCAGGCCGCCGCCGTCGACCACGGTGGCCGCGTCGTCGTCCGGCAGGGCGGGCGCCACCCGGGCGATGACGCCGTCGTCGACCGCGATGTCGAGCAGCGGGGGCGGGTCGCCGTCCGGCGCCTCGGGACGGACCACCCGGACGTTCTTGATCAGCAGTTCGGTCGTCGCCATGGTCGCCTCTCCCGTCCGGGGATGCCGAGAGTTGTTCCGCTGGGGGGAACACAAGTCTGTCGCTCCAGCCTGACGTTCCTGCCTTCTGAGGTCAATGGTCGCGCTCCACTTGACCTGAATCGGCTCGCCCTGCCAGGTTGAAGCAAGGTCATTGTTCCTCTGATCGGAACGACCGGAAGGTGGTGGGTGATGACCGACGCCCTGTCCGGGATCCGCGTGCTCGACGCGGCCACGCTGTTCGCGGGTCCGCTCGCCGCCACGCTGCTCGCCGACTTCGGGGCCGAGGTCATCAAGATCGAGCACCCGAGGGGCGACCCCGTCCGCGGCCACGGCGCGCAGCGCGACGGCGTCGGGCTGTGGTGGAAGATGCTCGGCCGCGGCAAGAAGGCCGTCACCCTGTACCTGGGCTCCCCCGAGGGGCAGGAGCTGTTCCGGCGGATGGCCGCCGACGCCGACGTCGTCATCGAGAACTTCCGGCCCGGCACCCTGGAGCGCTGGGGCCTCGGCTACGACGCGCTGCGCGAGATCAACCCGCGGCTCGTGCTGGCGCGCGTCACCGGCTTCGGGCAGACCGGGCCCTACTCCGGCCGTCCCGGCTTCGGCACGCTCGCCGAGGCGATGAGCGGGTTCGCCGCGATCACCGGCGAGCCGGACGGCCCGCCGACCCTGCCGCCGTTCGGCCTCGCGGACGGGATCGCCGCGCTGGCCACCGCGTACGCCGTGCTGACGGCGCTCCGCGCGCGGGAGGCCACCGGCACCGGGCAGGTCGTCGACCTGGCCATCATCGAGCCGATCCTGACGCTGCTCGGCCCGCAGATCATCGCCTACGACCAGCTCGGCGAACTGCAGGCCCGCACCGGCAACCGGTCCCACAACAACGCGCCGCGCAACATCTACCGGACGCGGGACGGCGGCTGGGTCGCGATCTCCACCAGCGCCCAGTCCATCGCGGAGCGGGTGATGCGGCTGGTCGGCCGGCCCGACCTGATCGACGAGCCGTGGTTCGGGACCGGCGCGGACCGCGCCCGGCACACCGACGAGCTGGACGAGGCCGTCGGCTCGTGGATCGCCGCCCGCGACCGCGCCGAGGTCGTGGCGGCGTTCGAGGAGGCGCAGGCCGCCGTCGCGCCCGTCTACACCGCCGCGGACGTCCTGGACGACCCCCAGTTCCAGGCGCTCGGCACGATCGCGACCGTCCCGGACGACGAGCTGGGGCCCGTCCGGATGCAGAACGTCCTGTTCCGCCTCTCGCAGACCCCGGGCCGGATCGACTGGGCCGGTCCGCCGCTCGGCGCGCACACCGCCGAGATACTCGCCCGGTACGGGGCAGATGAGGCGGAACAGGCGGTGCTGCGCGCCAAGGGAGTGATCCGATGACCGCCCGCCCGACCGACCCGCTGCTCGCCGCGATCGCCGGCGGGGTCCGGCTGATCGAGCTGGGCCACCCGTTCTTCACCGGCATGCCCTGCTCGCCCAACCACCCGGGCTTCCGGATGACGCTGATCCGGCGGCACGGCGACATGAAGCGCCTGGACGGCGGCTCGGCCGCCAACGAGATCATCGTGACCGGCGGCCACGTCGGCACGCACATCGACGCGCTGTCGCACGTCAGCCACGACGGGCTGCTGCACGGCGGGGCGGACGCGGCCGAGGCGCAGCTCGGCGGCGAGTTCACCGTGCACGGCGCCGAGAACCTGCCGGGCCTGCTGCGGCGCGGTGTCCTGCTGGACGTCGCGGCCGTGCACGGCGTCGAGACGCTGCCGCCCGGATACGGCGTGACCGCCGACGACCTGGAACGCGCCGCCGAGCGCGCGGGCACCGAACCCGGCGCGGGCGAGGTCGCGCTGATCCGCACCGGCTGGGCCCGCCTCTTCGGCGACGCCGCCGCCTACCTCGGCCGGGAGAGCGGCGTCCCCGGCGCGACGTCCGAGGCCGCGCTGTGGCTCGCCGAGCGCGGGGTCGTCGCGACCGGCGCCGACACGACCGCCTACGAGCGGATCCGGCCCGGCGCCGGGCACGCCGTCCTGCCCGTGCACCGGGTCCTGCTGGTCGAGTCGGGCGTCTTCATCATCGAGCACCTGAACCTGGAGGAGCTCGCCGAGGCGGGGCTGCACGAGTTCGCGTTCCTGCTGGCGCCGCTGCGGATCAGGGGCGGCACCGGCTCGCCCGTCCGCCCCCTCGCGGCGGTGACGGCGTGACCCCTGTCCAGGCGACCCCCGTCCAGCGGCTTGCCGCCCTCGCCGACCGGGTCCGGCGGGACGGCCTGCCGCCCGAGCTGCGCGCCGACGCCGCGCGACGCGTCCTCGACGTGCTGGGCAACAGCCTCGCCGCCACCGCGCAGCCCCCGGCCCGGGCCGTCGGCGAACTCGTCGCCGAATGGGGCGGCGCGGCACGGGCCACCGCGATCGGCACCGGCACCCGCCTCCCCGAACCGAGCGCGGCCCTGCTGAACGGCACGCTCGCGCACTCCCTCGACTTCGACGACACGCACCTGCCGTCCGTGCTGCACCCCTCCGCGTCCGTCGTGCCCGCCGCGCTCGCGGTGGCCGAGGCGCGCGGCGCGTCCGGGGCGGCCCTGCTGGACGCCGCCGGCGCCGGCGTGGAGATCACCGTCCGGCTCGGCATGGCCGGCTACGACCGGGAGCTCGGCAACTCGGTGTTCTTCGAGCGTGGCCAGCACGCGACCGCGATCTGCGGCGCGCTCGGCGCGGCGGCCGCCGCCGCGATGCTGTCCGGCCTGGACGCCGGCGGCATCGCCGACGCGCTCGGCATCGCCGCCAGCATGGGCTCGGGGATCCTGGAGGCCAACCGGACCGGCGGCACCGTCAAGCGCGTCCACTGCGGCTGGGCCGCGCACGCGGGCGTCACCGCCGCCGGGCTCGCGCGCACCGGGATCACCGGCCCGCCGACCGTCCTGGAGGGCCGCTTCGGGCTGCTCCAGGCGTTCTGCGGCGACCGGGCCGACCCCGGCGCGCTCACCGACCGGCTCGGCGAGCACTGGGAACTGCCCGGCGTGTTCTTCAAGCCGTACCCGTGCAACCACTTCACCCACGCCGGGATCGACGCCGCCCTCCGGCTCCGCGAGCGCGGCCTGGACCCGGCCGACATCGCGGACGTCGAGCTGGGCGCGCCCGCCCCAGTCCTGCGGACGATCGGCGAGCCCGCCGAGGACAAGGCCCGGCCGGAGTCGGGGTACCACGCGGCGTTCTCCGGCCCGTACACCGTCGCGGCGGCGCTGCTGGGCGGCGGCGGGCTCGGGGTGTCCCACGAGGACTTCACCGACGAGGCGGCCGCCGACCCCGCCCGGCTGGCGCTGGCGGCGAAGGTCCGCTGCGTCCCCGACGCCCGCTGCGACGCGATCTTCCCGCGGCGCTTCCCGGCCGTCCTGCGCGTCCGGACACGCGCGGGCGCGCTCCTGGAAGAACGCGTGGACACCAACCGGGGCGGCCCGGACAACCCGCTGTCACCGGACGAACTGGCCGCCAAGTTCGAGTTGAACGCCACCCGCCGCGTCACCCCGGCCGCGGCCGCCCGGATCACCGAACTGACCTACGACCTCGCGGCCCTGGACGAGCTGGACGCCCTGACGTCGCTGCTCCGCTGATCCGCCGTCAGGTCCAGAAGACGGCCACGCCGACGTTGACGACGGCCAAGGCTCCGATGGCCATGAAGAGCGGCGTGCTGAGGGGGCGGCGGCGTCCCAGCAGGATGAGGACGAGCGCGGCCAGCACCACCCCGAGCTTGACGGTGATCTTGACGTTGTTCACCTCCTCGTCCAGGGCGCCCTGGAGCACCCCGACGAGGGCGACGCCGGTCACGAGCTGGGTGAGCGCACCGTGCAGCATCCCCGTCGCGGGACGGACCGGGCCGCGCCGCGCCTCCGCCAGCTGGGCGAGGAAGCCGCCGATGAGGACCGCGAGGCCGACGAAGTGAAAGAACAGCAGCAGGTGCCGAACGAACTCCAAGGGGGACCTCCGGGAGGAACAGCGGCGGATCGACCGAATACTACAAGGCGTAGTACTAGCACAAACCCCTGCACACCGCCTATACGGAAGCGCCGGTGCGGCGGGCGCGGGCCAGGGCCAGCCCGCCGAGGGCCGTGGCGATCAGGCCCAGGACCAGGGCGACGAAGGCTCCGCCGAGACCGTTGCCGGTGCCGACGCCGCCGTCGGAGGTCGCGGCGACCAGCCCGCCGAGGACGATCCCGGCCAGCCCGGCCGCGAGGGCGGCGAAGGCCCCGTTCCGCCCGTTGCGGGTGCCGAGACGGCCGGCGGGACGGGCCAGTGCCAGCGCGCCGATCACAATGCCGGCCAGCCCCGCCAGCCCGGCCACGGAGGACCCGAGCCGCCCGGCGCTCATGGCGTAGGCGTCGACAAGGGCGACCGCGTACTGAACGGACATGTCGTGCTCCTTAGACCCTGCGAGTAGATGTCCAGCCGATGATGTCGGCCGAACCCATCGCAGGTCGTCCAGCAGGCGTGGACACTTTGCGCTGCCGCAGAGGCCGTAACCACTTACCCCGCACGCCGTAGGACGGACCGCGTCTACCGCGTGCGCGGTAGCGGCCCGATAGTCCGCGCGCAGGAGTCACGAGCACGCACATCCGGTCTAGGGTGCGCAGCATGGGTACCGGACGGCCCGGCGTGCGAGCCGCTGCCATCGACTGGGGCATCGCCGGCTGCATGGCCGCGGCGCTCGTGGTCACCGGGCTGTCCGAACGGCACTCCGCCGCGGGCCCGGACCTGCTCGGGTACGCGCTGCTGGTGGCCGGGGGCCTGGCGCTGGCCCTGCGCCGCCGCGCGCCGGTCCCGGTCCTCGTGGTGACCGGGCTGTGCGCGGTGGGGTACCAGGCGGCCGGTTTCGACGTGCCGGCCGTGGCCTTCCTGTTCGCGGTGTACGCCGCCGTCCGTGCCGGGCACCGGATCGTCACGGTGGCGGCGAGCGTGCTGCTGCTGGCCGTCCTCCCGGTCGCGGCGCTGGCCTCCGGGCTCCACGACACGGGCGAGGCGTTCGCGCGGGCCCGGGGCGCGCTCGAAGTGGCCTGGCTGATCGCCGCCGGCGCCGCGGGCGAGGCGCTGCGGCAGGCCGAGCGGCGGGCGGCGGAGGCCGAGCGGACGCGGGAGGAGACCGCGCGGCGCCGCGCCGACGAGGAGCGGCTGCGCATCGCGCGGGAACTGCACGACTCGCTCACCCACCAGATCTCGATCATCAAGGTGCAGTCCGAGGTCGCCGTGCACGTGGCCCGCAGACGCGGCGAACAGGTGCCGGACGCCCTGCTCGCGATCCAGGAGGCCGGCCGGGAGGCGTCCCGGGAGCTGCGCGCGACCCTGGAGGCGCTGCGCGACGACGACACGGCGCCGCCGCGCGGGCTCGAACACGTCCCGGACCTGGTGGCCCGGGCCCGCGCCACCGGACTGGACGCGACGCTGACGATCGAGGGGCAGGGGCACGACGTCCCGACCGCTGTGGACCGGACCGTCTACCGCATCGTGCAGGAGTCGCTCACCAACATCCTGCGCCACTCCGACGCGGCCACCGCGACGGTCCGGATCGACCGCCGCCCGAAGACCCTCCTGATCCGTGTCGACGACGACGGAAAGGCCGTGCCGGACGCCGCCGCGACCCCCGGCGTCGGGCTGCAGGGCATGCGCGAGCGGGTCGCCGCGCTGGGCGGCCGGCTGCGCGCCGAACCGCGCGGCGAGGGCGGCTTCACCGTCCAGGCCGAACTCCCCGTGGACGGGACGTCATGATCCGCGTCCTCCTGGTCGACGACCAGCAGCTCATCCGCAGCGGCTTCCGCGCGCTCCTCGACCTGGAAGACGACATCGAGGTGGTCGCCGAGGCCGCCGACGGGCGCGAGGGCCTGGCGCTGGCCCGCGAGCACAAGCCGGACATCGCGCTCATCGACATCCAAATGCCCGTCGTGGACGGCATCGAGGCGACCAAGCGCATCGCCGCGGACCCGTCCCTGGCCGACGTGCACGTGGTCATCCTGACCAACTACGGCTTGGACGAGTACGTCCTGGACGCGCTACGCGCCGGGGCCGCCGGATTCCTCGTCAAGGACATCCAGCCGGAGGACCTCGTCCACTCCGTCCGCGTGGCCGCCCGCGGCGACGCGCTGCTGGCCCCGTCGATCACGCGCCGCCTGATCGACCGCTACGTCGCCCAGCCGCGCACGGCGTCCGGTACCGGCCTGCAGGAGCTGACCCAACGGGAGCGCGAGGCCGTCGCCCTGGTCGCGCACGGCCTGTCCAACGACCAGATCGCCGCCCGCATGGTGATCAGCACCGCGACGGCCAAGACCCACATCAACCGGGCCATGACCAAGCTCCACGCCCGCGACCGCGCCCAACTGGTAGTCCTGGCCTACGAATCCGGCCTGGTAACCCGGGGTTAGCGGGTCGCCGGTGTGGGGGCGGCCGGGTGG